>CAYRMG010000010.1:4658-46611 GCA_964425585.1 uncultured Aquifex sp.
ACAAATTATTTATGTAACGTTTTTTATTTAGCTACATTTGAAAGTATGAACTTTGCTATACCTATCCCTCCCGCGGAGGCGAGTTTTTCGCTTACCCCTTCAAGAAAAGCGTCGTAATACATTCTCGTTGTAAAGCTCTTTTCTGAAAGCATGGGCTTGAAAGCCTCTTTAAGTAATTCTTTTATAAATATTGCCTCCAGTTCCTTTGAAAGCTCTTTCGGATTTTTTCTTACAAGTTCCCGATAGGTTAAAGAAGGGGGAGTAAAGTATACCCTACTCAACTTTTATCCTCTTTGACTTTGTATGTTTCTTTTCCGTTTCCTTAATTCTTTCCTCAAGAACCTTTATCTCGTAATCAAGTATGGTTTTGAATATCTTCAAAACGGATAGGGGTATGGTGTATAGATTTCTTGCAATTTCCTCCCTTACCTCCTTGGGGGGTATGCAGAACTCCGCAATGCGGAACAGCTCTTTTCTCATCTCTTCAAGTTCCTTTTCCATTGTCGGGGTTTTCAGTTCCTCTGTTTGAACCGCTTCCTTTTTTTGCTCCATAGAATATAATTTAATGCACTTGTATAGAGGATAAGGCGATGATTGGAGCGGTTTTTGAAAAACTATGTCCTAACTGCGGTGGGGAGATAACTTCCTATAGACTTCTTAAAGGTCTTCCCTGTGAGAAGTGCCTTCCTAAAGAGGTTGAAAGGGAAAAGGTATGCTACGAGATAAAAGAGGGAAAGTTTAAGGATTTTTGTAATCTTCTTAGTGAACTGAGAGATTGGGAAGAATTTTTCAAAAATAGACTCGGAACTTCGCCCTGGAGTTTACAAAGGTCATGGGCACGGAAGGTATTCCTTAACAGATGTTTCGCTATGCTTGCCCCCACGGGCGTAGGTAAAACAACCTTCGGGCTTTCCATGGCTTCATATCTTGCACATAAAGGAAAGCGCTCTTATATAATCCTTCCCACGCAACTCCTTGTTGAGCAAGTGGCCGAAAGACTAAAAAAGTTCGGGATAAACGAAGAAGAGGTAATAGTATGGGGCAAACTCACGGAAAAGAAGAAAAAGGAGTATAAAGAAAGGATAAGCAAGGGAGATTTTAAGGTTCTCATAACAACCTCCATGTTCCTTTACAGGAATTACGATATCCTTCCGAAGGATTTTGATTTCATATTCGTTGACGACGTTGACAGCTTTTTAAAGACCGCGAAGAATGTTGATAAGGTATTATACCTTCTCGGATTTTCCGAAGAGGATATAAATAAAGCCCTTGAGCTTATCAAACTCAAAGAAAAACCGAAGAAAACCGAAGAGGACTGGAACGAGATAAACAAAAAAACCGAGGAGCTAAAGGAAATCGCAAAAAAGAGAAAGGGAGTAATAGCTGTTTCTTCCGCCACGGGAAACCCCCGTTCAAGCAGGATAAAACTATTCAGGGAACTTCTGGGCTTTGAGGTAGGAAAGCCCGTTCTATTTTTAAGGAATATCGTTGACCTCTACGATGAAGTAGAAAACTTAGACACAGCTCTCGTGGAAAATATAAAGAAACTGGGGAAGGGCGGTCTTATTTTTGTCTCTTCCGATTACGGAAAGGAAAAGGTTGAGGAGATTAAAAAACTTCTTGGGGAGTATGGAGTTAAGGCTATTACCTACGAGGAAAAGATAGAACCCTTTGAAAAGGGTGAGGTTGACGTAGTTATAGGTATCTCCTCCTACAAAAATCCCCTTGCAAGGGGTATAGACCTTCCTCATGTTGTAAGGTATGCGGTATTCTACGGCGTGCCCAAGATAAAGGTTTCTCTAAAAGTTGAGACTTCCGTTTCGCATCTCCTCTGGGCACTCCTCTCTTTGAGACCGATTATAACTAAGGATAAAGAACTCAGGAATTTTGCTAAGAAGGTTGATAACTGGATACAAAGGCTCAGAAGATACGCCTTCCTGAGCGAGGATTTTGTGGAGAATAACATTGAGCTGAAGGAAAGAATAGAAAACCTTACCAAAGAAATAAGGGAGTTTTTACTAAGCGAAAGCTTGATAAAGAAAATAAAAGAGTCCGACGAGATAACGCTAAGAGTATCCGAAGGAGGTTATGAGCTCGTAGTTGCGGATGTGACGGGATACCTCCAGGCGAGCGGAAGAACTTCACGTATGTATGCGGGAGGTCTTACAAAAGGATTGAGCCTTATTCTTGTAGACGATAAAAAAGCTTTCAAGAACCTTGAGAAAAAAATAAGGTGGTTTAACCAGGATATAAGCTTTAAAGCTTTATCCGAGGTCAACCTTGAGGAGATACTGAGAGAAATAGACGAAGACAGAAGGAAAGTAAGGGAGATTCTTGAGGGAAAAGTAAAGCCCGAATACAAGGAACACGTAAAGCCCGTTCTCGTTGTTGTTGAAAGTCCTAACAAGGCACGAACCATAGCAAACTTCTTCGGAAAGCCCGTAAGCAGAAAACTGGGAGGTATAGACGTCCTTGAGGTTATGGTGGGCGACCTCTACCTTATGATTACCGCATCGTTGGGTCATATACTTGACCTTATAAAAAACAAGGCATTCCACGGGGTTATTGTTCAGGAAGGGGAATACATTCCCGTATATGAGATTATAGAAGGCAAGGAAAAAGTTATTGAAGGATTAAGGGAAGTTGCTCAAGAGGTAGACACAGTTTTAGTGGGAACAGACCCCGACACGGAGGGTGAAAAAATCGGATGGGATATAGGAACGCTTCTGAGTCCTTTCATGGAACGTATAGAGAGGATAGAGTTTCACGAGGTTACGAGGAAGGCGATAAGGAATGCGATTGCAAACCCGAGGAAATTCAATGAGAATCTCGTGAAGGCTCAACTGGTAAGAAGAATAGCGGACAGGTGGGTTGGCTTTGAGGTTTCTCGCATACTCCAGCAAGCCTTTGACAAAAGCTGGCTCTCGGGGGGAAGGGTTCAGATTCCCGTTCTCGGCTGGATAATAGAAAGGGAAAAGCTCTACAGAAAGAAGAAACACGTCGTTCAGATAACCTTCAGGGAAAACGGAAGATGGCTAAGGCTTGAATACGAGTTTACCGACAAGAAATCCGCAAAGGAGTTTTACGAAAACCTAAAAGAAATAGAGGTTGAAACCCTGGAAGAGTGGGAGGAGGAAAGAAAACCCCTTCCGCCCTTTACGACAGACACCATGCTAAAGGAAGCCTCGGACAGGTATAAACTCTCGGTTCCTAAGGTTATGTCCCTTGCCCAGGAGTTGTTTGAGTATGGTCTCATTACTTACCACAGAACCGACTCAACGAGGGTTTCCGATGTCGGAATAAACGTAGCAAGGGAGTGGATAAGTGAGGAGCTGGGAAGTGATTACTTTGTGCCGAGGACGTGGGGAGAAGGCGGAGCACATGAATGTATAAGACCTACGAAGCCCCTTGATGTTGAAGATATAAGGTCTATGATTTACGCAGGACAGCTTCAAAATCTTACGCGGGAGCATCTTCTTCTTTACGAGCTTATATTCAAGCGTTTTATGGCTTCCCAGATGAAGCCCGTAAAGGTAAAGGTAAAAAGGGTAAAGATAAAAGCCCTTGACAGGGAGACCGAGCTTAAGCTCAGCGTAGAGATTACCCGAGAAGGATTTAACAGGATTTACGGCGTGGAACTTGCTCCGAACCTTGAAGGAAGGGTATCCGTTGAAGATAAGAAAGAATTAAAGAGTGTCCCTATGGCTTACCTCTATACTCAGGGTAGTCTCGTTGAGGAGATGAAAAAAAGAGGAATAGGAAGACCTTCAACTTATGCAACGATAATATCCAAGCTTCTTGAGAGGGGATACATCATAGAGCGAAACGGCTTCCTTATACCCACCAAGCTCGGAAAGCAGGTCTACGAATTCTTAAAGAGTAAGGAAAAAATACTTCCCTTTGTTTCCGAAGAGTTCACAAGGCAACTGGAAAAACTTATGGACATGGTTGAGGAAGGTAAAGAAGATTATAGGAATATACTCGGTGAGCTATATAATGAGGTTAGGGAGTTTGAGGAAGCTGTTGCCAAGTAAGGAGGTTGGGTATGTTTGAAGTAAGAGAGGAAGAAATTGTCGCAAGAAGCGTAAGGATAGAACCCCTCGGAAAGCCCGAACGTTGCAGAGATGCGGAAAACTCAAAGTTTTGGTGTATGAAGGTAAAAATAATCTTTGACAACGGAGAAGAAAGGGAGTATACCTTAAAGGGATACAGCGAGATAAAGGAACTTGAAAACTTCCTGAACAATAAAAAGAACATACAGGATATACTTAACCACGGATACGTTCTGCTTAGAAACGGAGAGATAAGGGTTTATTATCCTACAGTTGAAGAACTCTCAAAAAAGTATGAGGAGCAAAGACCAAAGAGAAGAACCGCAAGGAAAAAGGAGTCTTAGGGACCTATATGCCTTATGAACGCGGGTATCTCTTCGTTCCTTAGCCATCCCGCACGTTCCAGTCTTTCGTCTATATACTCCTCGGACTTTCCGAGTTTTTGAGAAAGATACTTCACAAACTCAGCCCTCTTTCCTTTAAACTTTTCTATTTCCTCTTCCGAAACCTCAGGGAATATAAAGGTTACCCTCTTCTTTATTTCATTCCAAACTTTACTGCTGTCGTATATGGAGAAAGTTTTATCCCTTACTCCCGTAACCACCGTAAGCTCCTTAAGGAGTTTTATGTTTTCGGGGTCGTTTATGAGTATGGCTTCGGCCATAACGGGGTCAACGGTGTAGTAAAGTCCGAATAGTTTTCCGAGAATTCTTCTTTTTGTCCTCATAAATAGGTGGAGTTTATCGTGAACCTCGGGAATCTTATCATGAACAAGTTCGTAATAATTGAGAAGCTCAAGCTCCCTTCCACCCAGATACCTTATGTGGGAGGCAAGGGCGAGGATGTCGTATTTCTCCGTGCTTATTTCAGGCTTTTTCTCTTCCTTCTTTTCCTCTTCAGGGTATTTAACCTCAACATCTTCGTGTATCGGAGGAACTATATGCCATCCGGGAGATTCCCATCCCGCCTTTCTGAGAATTTGCTCAGCTCCCGATTCGTCTATGTTATACCTTTCCATAAGGAGTTTCTTTAAACCTTCCCTGTTCTTGTAATACTTATCAAGCTCCTCATCGGGTATATCAACTTCAACGTAAACGAGTTTTTCTTTTCCCGTTTCATCCCTTATTATTATGTTTTTCCTACCTTTTAGGTTTCTCTTTATGAAGGACCACTCCTCGGGAGTCATTACGGGGTCTGGGTGAACTCCGGGAGAAAACTCGCTTTCAAGCTCAAGGTAAGGAACACTCTCATACCACGTTGCAAGGTTTAGTTTATCCTCTATCATCTCCTCGGGTTCTCCGAGCTTTTCCTTCACGTATTGTATGAACTCATTCCTTTTGAACTTAAACCTATCTATTTCTTCAAAGGTAAGCTGGGGAAAGAGTATTTTTAACTTATACCTTATATAATCCCAGTTCCCGAAGAGATTTTGCGGTTCCAGAACATCCTCAAAGTAGGGATGTTTTTCTATAAACTCAAAGAAGTAGCTTACGAAGGTTCTTACCTTCGGATCTGTGGACATTAGTATTTCTATAAAGCGTGGGTCGTAAAACTTCAGAATTGTTAATAATCTTGCTATATTTATCTTCTTTATGTTATGAAGATGACAAAACTCAATCCTGTAATCCTTCGGAAACTTATGGTTATTTTTGCAGTAATCGTTCAATAAATCCATCTCCCGTTTTATAAGTTCCCTAAAAATAACCGCCTTTTCCGTTCCGTTTATTTTTTCCTTTGTAACAAGGGTTCCAAGTAAATCCATCTTCTCCCACCTCCTTCAATTTTTTATTTAGTTCTTCTTTTCCCCCTTTCAATTCAAAACTCTTATAACTTGCTCAAAAATCTTTATAGGACTTATGTCAAGGCATCGGTAATTTATAAAACACTTTCCCTTTCCGTGGATATCGCAGGGCTGACAATCAAGGCATTTGCAAAAAATAAGACCCTCGTCGGGATAAAGGGCAAAACCGAGCGTGGGATGGGTTCCCCCGTAAATCTGTATTGCTTTCGTTTTTACAGCCCTTGCACAGTGAAGAAGTCCGCTGTCGTTTCCTATAAAAAGCTTAGCTCCCTTTATAACCGCAAGAACATCTATTAAATCAAGCCTTCCGCAAAGATTTATCCCGGGAAAATCCTCCGAAAGCTTGTAATCCCTTTCATCTCCGAGGATAATAACCTTAAACCCCTCCCTTACAAGAAGTTCCGAAAGTTCCTTATAGTAAGGATACCTTTTCTTTTTATACCTCGCACCCGGAGCTATCACTATGTAATCACCGTATAGTTCCCTGAACTTTTTTACCCTGCTTTCGGAAACTTTTATAAAAGGCCTCGGGCTTTTTATTTCCACTATTCCTTTTAAACTTTTCGCATAGGCTTCGGGAACATAGTAGCGTTTCCTGAAAAACTTAAAGTAAACGGAGAGCCTTCTTCTTATACTTTCTTTGGGATAGCTTCTCCATTTTCCGCCGAGAAGAAGCCTTACAAGGTAGCTTTTTAGGTTCTTATGAAGGTCTATTTTGAGATTGTAATCATTTCTCAATTTCTTTACATCTTTCAGTAAATTTTCCTTTGTCGTTTCTATTACGTTCACCCTGTCGTCGTCTGCGAATAACTTCCCGTAAGGCTTAAAGGTAAGAAGGTCAATTTCATACCCCTTTTCCTTCAAAGGTTCAAACAAGGAAGAGGTTAAAACTACATCACCCAAAGATGAAAAACGAAGTATTAAAGCCCTCATACCGCACTTCCAAGCAGTGATGCCACAATAGGAATTAACAGATTATCATCAAAGGGCAGTTTTAAGCTCTCAATAAATGCTGATACGAGGGATATTAAAAAAGCTTTATAAACGTCCGTGATAAGGAGAAGAGCGAAAAAACTTGAAAGAAAGAAAGCGATGCTACCCTCAAGAGTTTTTTTCCGGTTATAAAAGAGCTTCCTTTTCCCGAAATAATACCCTACGAGTCCAGAAAATCCGTCTCCTACCGCGAGAACTACAATGCCGTAGACCGCTTTCGTGCCGAACAAAAGGTAGGATATAAAAATACCGAGGAGAGCGTAAAATGCTTGAATTCCCGGTCTTTTAAGGTTTTCTTCCCGTTCAAAGAGGTCTATAAAAGGCCTAAAAAAGTTGTAAACCTTTTCATTCTTTAGTGTTAAAAGTAGATTCAGAATTATACCGGAGAAAAAAAGAATGAAATTAAGCCAGAAAGGAAAGTATAAAATCGGGATAACCAGAACGAGCAATGAACCCATATGAAAAAGCTTTCTCCTTAGTTCAAGCATTAAACTTAAAATTATGACACCTTGTGAGCGTTTGAACAATGTTCTTGAGAAAATAGAAAGGGCATGCGAAAAAGCGGGAAGGGGAAAAAATTGTGCCAGACTGCTCGGGGCATCAAAGACCGTTCCTCCCGAAAGAATTAAGGAGTTTTATGCGTGCGGGCTTAATCTTTACGGGGAAAATAGGGTTCAGGAGTTTCTAAAGAAGTATGAAGCTCTGAAAGAGCTCAACATTGAATGGCACTTTATCGGACAGCTCCAGACGAATAAAGTAAAGTATTTAATGGGGAAGGTGAGTCTTATCCATTCGCTGGACAGGAAAGGTCTCGCGGACGAAATACAAAAAAGAGCCTTTAAAAATAATCTGGTTCAAGATGTCCTGATAGAGGTAAATATAGGGGGTGAGGAAACAAAAGCGGGGGTGGCTCCCGAAAAACTTAAAGAATTGTTTGAGTATACACTTGAGCTTCCGAACGTAAAAGTTATAGGTCTTATGACCATTCCCCCTTATCTTGAGAATCCTGAAGAGGTAAGACCATACTTCAGAAAACTTTACAAACTCAGGGAGGAGTTGGAAAGGGAATTTAATGTTTCACTCCCACACCTTTCTATGGGTATGTCCCACGACTTTGA
Source organism: uncultured Aquifex sp. (assembly GCA_964425585.1). Lineage (GTDB taxonomy): Bacteria > Aquificota > Aquificia > Aquificales > Aquificaceae > Aquifex. The sequence goes on from CAYRMG010000010.1 coordinate 12,623, forward strand.
GATAGCAATAGAGGAAGGTGCAACAATAGTAAGAATAGGAACGCTTCTTTTCGGCGAGAGGAAATACCGATGAAGCTAAAGTATAAGATATGGTTTGAGGAAAAGGGGGAACCCGTTCTTACCGAGCTAAAGTATAGAATCCTTAAGGAGATAAAAGATACGGGTTCCATAAAGGAGGCGGCAAACAGGTTGGGAATATCATACAAGAAAACCCTTGAACATATAAAAGTTATGGAAAAGCGGTTGGGAAAGAAAGTAGTTGAGAGAAAAAGGGGAAAGGGAGCAAAGATAACCCCTGAAGGGGAAAAACTCATAAAGGAATACCGGGAAGCTAAAAGGCTTTTTGACAATATAGTTAAATCCTTATACAGGTGAGTTAAAATAAAACTTAAAAATTCCGCAGGAGGTTCGTTAATGCAGATGGATTCCGATTTTAAGATAGGTTATGAACTTCTACAGAAATTTAAAGAACAGATTGAAACTCTTGCAAATGCAAAAGACGAGATGGAACTTCTTGAAACCATAGAAGCCATTAAAGAACCTATAAGGAATGCAACTTACAGGATTAAGGTCGGAAATGGTCCCTTAAAGGAGGAATTATTCTCAGCCTTATCGGTTGTGGTAAAAGAAATAAGGGAATTTGAAAATCCACAAGAACTAAAGGAGAATGCAAGGAAAGTCCTTGAACTCTTAAATAACCTTGAGACTCAAGTATCAGCTTAAATATTGAGGGAGGGGAGAAACCCCTCCCTTTTGAGAGATTACTCGTTGAGAACTTCTCCGACTCTTCCGACGAGTTCCTCGGAGGGTTTGAGGGTTTTCTTTCCAGGTTCCCATTTTGCGGGGCAAGCTTCTTCGGGGTGAGACATGAGGTATACATTTGCTTCCATCTTTCTCACAAGCTCGTCGGCGTTTCTACCTACGTTGTAATAGTTAACCTCACTTCCTACAAGCATTCCTTCGGGGTTAATAATGAAGGTTCCCCTGAGTGCGAGTCCGGTGTTTTCGTCATAAACTCCGAACAGTCTGGATATTTGTCCCGTGGGGTCCGCTCCCATGGGATACTTTACATTCTTGAGAAGAGGCTCATCCCTGTGCCATGCGAGGTGAACGAACTTCGTGTCGGTAGATACGGATATAACTTCACATCCGAGTTCCTTGAGCTTTTCATACTTTTCAGCAAGGTCCGCAAGCTCTGTCGGGCATACAAAGGTGTAGTCCGCAGGATAGAAGAAGAGTATTACCCACTTCCTTTCCTTGAGAAGGTCCTCAAGAACTATCTTTCCGAACTTACCCGTAGAAGGGTCGTAAACTTCCATCTCAAAGTTCGGAACCTTATCTCCAACCTTGAGAGGGCACTCGGTTATTATCTTCTTGGCGATTTCCTTTACATCCATCTTACACACCTCCTTTGAAAATTATTTTCAATTAAATATTATATTCAAATTCCGAAATTAAACAAGTTCTTTAACCTTGTTCACAACCTCGTCGTAATTAGGTTCTTGGGTTATTTCGGGGACAAGCTGTATGTAAGCTATCTTTCCTTCCTTATCAACGATAAAAACAGCTCTTGCGAGCAATCCCTTAAGTGCCCCTTCACCTATAAGAACACCGTATTTTTCCATATCCCTATACCTGAAATCCGAAGCCACGGTTACGTTCTGTATATTAAAGCTTTCACAGAACCTCTTCTGGGCAAAGGGTAAATCCATGGAAACTACAGTGACGTCAACTCCCTCCATTCCTGCCATTATTTCATTAAACTTTTTAGTCTCGGTTTCACAAACGGGTGTATCCAGTGAAGGAACGGTAATTATAACTTGAACCTTATCCTTTTTTCCTCCGATAGCTTTTTCCTCAAGGTCTTTCGTAACAACAATAGCTTCAGGAGCGTTATCCCCTACGCTTAAAGCAGGGCCCACAAGTGTTACTGGATTCCCCTTCAAGTTAACCGTTTGTGCCATAGTTTATAACCTCCCTTTAATCATTCTTTATTAAGGAATTATAAACTGAGAAAGATTTTTATTTAATGATAAAGGTCAAGTTCACTTGAATTTATTTGTAATGGGCATTCTCCAATCTTTGCCGAAGGCTCTCGGGGTTATTTTTACTCCTACAGGTGCCTGTTTTCTCTTGTATTCACTCTTCCTTATCATAGCCACGGTTTTATAAACAGCCTCTTTCGGAAGTCCCCTTTTTATTATTTCTTCGGGAGAAAGCCCCTCTTCTATATAAAGCTTCAGGATATTGTCAAGAATCTCGTAAGGGGGAAGGCTGTCCTGGTCCTTTTGATTGGGTCTTAGCTCCGCGGATGGGGGTTTTTTGAAAACCCTTTCGGGAATATCGGGACTTTTTCGGTTTCTGAACCTCGCAAGCTCGTAGACGAGGGTTTTATATACATCCTTGATGGGTGCAAATCCCCCAGCCATATCCCCGTATATTGTCGTGTATCCTACCGCGGTTTCACTCTTGTTTGAAGTTGAAAGGACTATATAACCGAACTTGTTTGAGAAATAAAAGAGTATGTTAGCCCTTATTCTCGCCTGTATGTTTTCGTCCGCAACGTCAAACTTAAGCTCACAGAGCTCTTTTTCAAATTCCGAAAAGTAAGCCTTGTAAATCCCTTCTATCGGCACTACACGGAACTCTATTCCGAGGTTTTGTGCAAGTTTTTTAGCATCCTCGTAACTTTCCTTAGAGGAGAATTGAGAGGGCATATATACACCTACAACCCTTTCCTTTCCGAGGGCATCTACCGCAAGGCAGGCAACAAGTGAGCTATCTATCCCTCCCGAAAGTCCCAAAACAGCCCTTTTAAAACCGTTTTTATTCACGTAATCCCTAAGGCCGAGCTTCAGAGCTTCATACACCTCTTCAATTCCCTCGGGTGAAGGTTCAACTCTTCCCTCAAAGTAGGGTTTATTCTCCAAATTTATGCTCGCTTTTGCTTCAATTCTTTCGGTTCTTGAGCTTGCCTCCCTCCACCTGAGGTCTGTAAGCCTTTTCCTTCTCACATTATCAAGCTCAAGACTCACCGTTAGAATGTCTTCCTCAAAGGCCTTAGCCCTTGCTATAACTTTCCCTTCGGGTGATACGATAAAACTCCTTCCGTCAAAAACAAGCTCGTCCTGCCCCCCGACAAGGTTAACATAACAGACATAGGAAAGATTATCCTCAGCCCTTGCCTTTACAAAACTCTCTTTAAAGGAATACTTACCTATGTGGTAGGGAGACGCGTTTATGTTTACGATAAGCTCCGCTCCCGATAACGCAGTTTGTCTTTCAACGCCATCGGGATACCATATATCTTCACATATGGAGAAAGATACCTTATAACCGTTTATATCTATTATTAGAGGTTCCTCCCCCCGTCTGAAGTATCTGTATTCATCAAAAACGCTGTAATTGGGAAGATAATGTTTTTTATAAATACCGAGAACTTTTCCCTTATAAACAACCGCAAGAGCGTTGTAAAGGTCAAACTCGTAATAGGGAAAGCCGAAAACAAGAACTACATCGTAATGTATGCTCTTTTTCACGATATCCCTGAATGCCTCCGTGCACCTCTTTAAAAAATACTCCTGGTGGAGTAAATCCTCGGGGGGATAACCCGAAAGGGAGAGCTCGGGAAACACTACGATATGCGTATATTTTGCGTTATCTTCCATTACTTTAAAAATCTTTTTTTTATTCCCCTCTATATCACCTACGGTAAAATTAAGCTGAGCAAGGGTTATATTTAACATCCTGTATTATATTTAACATGAGATTGAGGATATACGTTGAGGGAATAGTTCAGGGAGTTGGGTTCCGAGCCTATACAAAAAGAATAGCGGACAGTTACGGACTGAACGGATGGGTGAGAAACCTACCCGACGGAAGGGTTGAGATACTCGTTGAAGGAGACGATGAACTTATCGGATACTTCCTGAAGGATATACTAAAAGGCCCTCCCGCTTCGCGGGTTGATAAGATAGAGGTAATAAAGGAGCACTCCGATGAACCTCTTTACGGTTTTGATATTAGGTATAGTTAGTCTACTGAGTTGTAGCTTCTCGGCGGATTACTGCAGAACTTATTACAAAGTCAAGAAGGGAGATACCCTCTGGGATATCTCAAAAAAATACGGTATAAGCATTAAGGAACTCTACAAATTAAACCCTAAACTAAAAAAGAGGAAATATCTTATTCCCGGGGAAAAGCTTTGCTTAAAAGAAGAGGAGAGATATATAACTTACAGGGTAAAAAGGGGAGATACGCTAATAAAGATAGCAAAAAAGTTCGGAGTAAGCGTTAAGGAATTAAAAAAGGTTAACAACTTAAAGGGAAACGTTATAAGGGTAGGACAAAAGCTTAAAATTCCCCTTAAAACAAAACTAAAAAAAGAAGTTGTAAAAAAGGAAAGAAGAAGGAAAAGGGTAAGTTCACGTAAAAGGGTTATCATTTACCGTGTAAAAAAAGGTGATAGCCTTATAAAAATAGCTAAGAAATTCGGAGTAAGCGTTAGGGAGATAAAGTTTTTAAATAACCTGAAGGGAAACAGAATTTACGTAGGACAAAAACTAAAAATCCCTACGAAGAGGGCATACTTATATGAAGAAATAGAAAAAAGGTATAAGGAAAAGAAAGGGAGAATAATTCTTGACAGGGTTAAGAGAGTTGTTTACCTGAGGTATAGGGTAAGGAGGGGAGATTCACTTATAAAGATTGCAAAAAGGTTCAGAACAAGCGTAAAGGCTATAAAACGAGCAAACAGGTTAAAGGGAAACTTAATAAGGGTGGGTCAGGTTTTGAGGATTCCCGTCTACAGATACGTGTTTATAGAGAAAGTTGCGAAAATCCCTAAAATTTCCCTAAGAGAGCTTCCCGTTGACGGGAGAGTTGTCAAAAACAGTAAGGGAATATACATATACACCGATTGCGGGAAACCTGTTAGGGCTGTTGCAAGCGGTAAGGTGGTTTACAGCGGAAATGATATTCACGCCTTGGGAAATATGGTGATAATTGAACACAAGAACTTCGTAAGCGTATACGCTTACAACGCAAGGAATACGGTAAGGCTGGGACAACAGGTAAAAAAAGGTCAGATTATAGGATACGTAGGTATCGTTCCGACGGAAGGAAAATGTGCTCTTCACTTTGAAATACGAAATCTAAACGGTGCGATACTGAATCCTTCCTACTATCTTTCTGAAAAATGAGGATTCTGAAAGAAGATGAAGCTCTTGAAAAAGCTAAGGAAGTTCTCCAAAAAGGGAAGATAGTTGTAGCCCCGACGGATACTATTTACGGAATGCTTGCGGACGCAACAAATGAAGAAGCGGTAAAAAGGCTATACGAAATAAGGAGACCTTCGGGAAAACCCTTTCTTGTGCTTATTCCCGATGAAAATTGGATAGAAAAGCTTTGTTTAGAACTTCCGGAAAAATACAAATTCCTTCTTCATAAGGAAGGCGTAACCCTTGTTCTCAGGAAAAGATGTAATAAGCTCTCACATGTAAGTAAAGACAGCTTGGCGGTAAGGATTCCCAAAAGGGGATTTGTTAGAAAACTTCTTAATATTTTCGGTAAACCGCTTGTAGCTCCGAGCGTAAACCCCGAAGGAAAAAAGCCCGCGACAACTATTGAAGAAGCGGTTAATTACTTCGGGAATGAGGTTGAGCTTTACGTTGATGGGGGAGAAATAAAAGGAGAACCTTCAACAGTTGTTGATTTAAGGGAAGGTTTAAAAATACTGAGGGAAGGAAGGGTGAAGAGGGAGGAAATAACCGAATAATTTTTTAAACACATGATACAGCTAATAAAACTTAATAAATAAAAGATTTACATATTTTATATGCTCAAACTGGTTCTCGTTACAAAGGAAGACTGTCCCAGATGCGAAAGGGCTAAGAAGTTATTGAATAAATTGAAAGAGGAACTACCCATAGAATGGGAAGAGGTTGATATGTATGAATACATGGATGTTCTTACCTACCTTGGCTACAGAACCGTTCCGCTCCTTCTTGTATGGAATGAAGATGAGGATTACAACGAAGAAGACGTTATTTTTGTGGGCGAACTTCCGAGATATTGGAGACTCAAGTCTCTTCTGGAGGAGAGGTTAAAAACGGTGAAAAATTAGGCGTAAAAATACGTATATACTTGCTTAAGGGGGAAGAAATATATAAAATTGGATTATAAGGAAATCAATGAAGCATAAAGTAGTTATCGGTGTATGTCCTCATGACAGAAAAAATAGGCCTTACTGGGAGAGTTTCGCTAAAAAGCTTGAGCATTTACTCGGGAGGAAAGTAGAGCTTTACTTTCCCGAAGATTTTGATGAGGAAAGGGAAGAAATAAAAAAGGGTAGGTTTGATATTTACTACGCCAGTCCAGACACATCTCTTGAGCTTTATAAAATAAACTACGTTCCCGTAGGAAGGTTAAAAGGTAAAATTGATGAGATTGTTTTACTCGGAAAGTCCAAGAAGGATAAAGAGGTTTATACAGTAGCCCTTACGGATTTAAAGATACTCCTTTTCGGACTTTTGAACTTCAAGAATATAGACAGGGATAGAATTAATATAGTCTACACATCAAACCACGAAGAGACGTTAAAAAATCTAAAAGAGTGCAGTGCGGACTTCGGTATAGTTTACGGAAAGCCGAAAGATATAGGGAATTTAAAACTTTATGAAACCTTTACCGTAAAAACTCACCACTTGTTTATGGTTAGGAGGGAAGAGAGGGAATTCTGGAAGGATGTATTAAAAAACTTTGAAGACGTAGAGCTTGTTGAAGAGGAAGCTATTGAGGATATAAAAGCACTGGTTAATGAGTTAAATAAACTCCTTGAAGTATGGCATGAACATGATATAGCAAAAGCGGTAAAGGACATAAAGGGGATAGGTGTAATTATCTACGGAAGAAAGATTTTATTCGCAAACTCTTTTATGTCCGAGTTAACGGGATACTCGGAAGAGGAGCTTCTCCAGATGAACCCGATTGAACTAGTTGATGAAGAACAAAGAGACTTCATTTCATCCATTATGGAAAGAAGATTAAGAGGGGAACAGTTTCCCCTTCTTTATAAGGAGTTAAAACTAAAAAGAAAGGACGGAAAAAGGAGATGGACCCTCGTATTTTCCCATACAATTCTATACAAGGGAAGGTATGCAGGCTTCGTTTTAGTATTTGACATAACAAAGAAAAAACTTCTTGAAAAGCTCTATACATTTCTGAAGGAACTCAACAGAGTTATCACACTAACCCAAACAGAAGAAGAACTGTTTAAGGAATCCTGCGAAATTTTAAGGAGAAATCTGGATATGAAGGGCGTTTCCGTCTACGATGAAGGGTATCGGGAAATAGCGACCTGCGGTGAAAAGGTAAATGTGGATATTAAAGAAGCCTTTGAAAAGGGAAGGATACTAATAAAGGAAAACGATAGCTCAGCCCTCATACCTATACTTTTCAGAGACAGGATTAAATACGTTTACGTTCTTCGTGCAGAGGAGCCTGACCTTTTTGACAAGGAAGTTCTTGAAGAGTTCAAAAGGGATATAGAATTTGCCCTTGAAAGGATAAGGAGGTTTAGAGCAGCTTTAATTGTTGCAGAAGCTCTCGGAATATCTCCGGATGCGGTCTTTATACTGAATGAAAAAGGATATATACTTTACGCAAACGAAGGTGCTCAGAAAATTCTTGAAAGAAAAAGTTTGGCGGGAAAAAATTTTTACGAGATATTTAAAGAGGAAAGCGTAGAAAAAAGAAGAAATCATACTGTGGGTATTATCTCCGCATTAAACGAGTCCGGAGACAGGGTTTATCTTGAGTTTCGTAAAATAACCGTAAATCTTCCCGGAAAAAAAAGAGTTATAGTTATCGTCGGTAGGGACATAACCGCAGAAAGGGAACTTACTGAAAAGGTAGAAAACCTGCTTTACAGGGATGTTTTAACGGGGTTACTGAACTATGAAGGTTTCAGGAAAAAGGTTTCAGAAATTTTAAGCGTAAATGCGGGAATAGGTAGCTTGATAATTATAGATATCCAGAACTTTTCCGCAATAAACAGGGTATACGGTAGGGAAACAGGAGATAGAATACTACTGGAAATTGCAAGCAGATTGAAAAGAAGCTTGAGAAAAGGGGATATCATAGCACGCGTCGGAGGGGATGAATTTGCACTATTCGTTTACCCGCTAAAAAGCAAGGAGAATACATTAAGTATTCTTGAAAAGATAAAAAAAGTATTCTCCAAACCGCTTACACTCGGGGATGAAACCATAAGCATTCACTTTTCCGCAGGTGTAAGCCTTTATCCCTTTGACGGGAAAATCTTTGAAGAGTTATACGAGAGAGCTTCCCTGGCATTAAAAGAGGCCAAAAAGGAAGGAGCGGATGAAATAAACTTCTTCAATAAAGAGCTTGATAAAAAAGCGGAGAAGCTTATAGAGGTTGAGATACTAATAAGAAGAGCCATTGAAGAAAATCTCTTTACCTTTTTCTTTCAGCCCTATTATAAGCTTGAGAATTTAGAAATTACCGGACTTGAAGCCCTTATAAGAATAAAAGATGGAAACAAAATCATAACACCTGATATGTTCATTGATTTTATAGAAAGGGGGGTGATGTGGGAGGAGTTTATACAATTTGTGCTTAATGAAGTTGAAAGAATTCTAAAGAAGTGGCCGATACCCGTATCCTTCAATATGTGTGCGAGAAGTTTCAGAAGTGGTTCCGTTATGAATAAGCTTATTGAAATTTGTAAGAAATATAAAGGAAAGTTAACGCTTGAGATAACGGAGAGGCTTCTTATAGAAGATATTGAAAGGACTAAAAAAATTCTTGAAAGCTTAAAGGATTGTGGAAAGGTTGCGGTAGATGACTTCGGAACCGGATACTCTTCCCTTTCTTACCTGCGGGATATTCCCCTGGATATAGTTAAGATAGATAAAAAGTTTATAAAGAATATGCTCAATAACACTTTTGATAAAGCCCTGGTGGAAGCTATCGTATCCTTTACGAACAAAATCGGTTTAGAAAGCTGTGCGGAGGGTATAGAAACCAAGAAGGAGTATGAATATCTGAAAAAATTAGGCTGTAAATACGGGCAGGGATTCTACTTTGCAAAGCCTATGCCTGAAGAGGAAATAGATAAGCTTCTAAAGGAGAAGGGATTACTTTAGAGGAATTGCTTCAATTTCACCGAAAGGCTCTTTTTCCGCGAATACCTCTCCGGTGAATGTGTAAACCTTAGTTTTTTCTTTTTTCCAGCAGTCCTTAGGAAGTCCTGCTTTTAAACAGGTTAACTCAAGAAACTCTTCGGGAGTAAGGTTATGTTCTACCGCAACCTGAGGGAGCAGGAGACCGCTCCTTCCCATAGCTTCAACTATTAATCCGTGCTTACCTATTTCAATCTTTTGAAGAAGCTCCTCCTTATTTTTTATCTCCTCGGGAACGGAAAGAAGAGTTATCTCCCAAAGGGTTTTATCAAACTCCTCTTTTTTTAAAGGTTTAAAGCGCGGGTCTTTAAACGCCGAACTCAAAGATGTGTATATCGTTCCATACCACAGCGGATAAACAGGGAGAGGAATACCTATGCATCCCCTCAGCTCCCTATCCGGATAACGCCTCAGGGTTGTAAATATTCCTCTTTTTTCCTTATATTTTTCCTTTAAAAATTCGGGGACTAAAATCTCTTCACCTTTAAAGGTTTTCCATACCGCCTCCCTTCCTAAAGCGATCAATTCTTCCACATTTTTGATATCCATAGTATAAACTAAATTTATAAAAATTTACTCATATTTCAACGAACGATTAGTTCACCTATCTTGAATATCGGAAGGTAAAGTGCTATGAGTATTCCTCCTACGATTGTTCCTAAGAAGGCTATTAAAAGGGGTTCTATAAGAGATATAAGTCCCTCAACGGCTCTATCTACTTCTTCCTCGTAGAAGTTTGCTATAGATGTTAGCATCTCATCAAGGTTTCCCGTTTCCTCACCCACTCTTATCATCGCTATAACCATTTTTGGAAACATATTTGTCTTTTGAAGAGAAACCCAAAGGGATTTACCGCTCAAAACATCTTCTTTTGCCTCTTCAAGGGCTTCCTTCAGAGGCACTAATCCTACAACCCGTGTGGTTATATCTATTGCGCGGTCTATGGAAACACCGGAGGTGTATAATGTTGCGAAAGTTCTTGCAAAAAGAGCGTAATTACTCTTCAGAATAATTTCCCCGAATTTAGGCATACGTATTAGGAATTTATGGACAGCTTTTCTAAAGCTATAACTGTTCCTATAGAGGGTTACAAATGTAAATGTAACTACAACTATAAAACTTATTATGTAAAGAATATTTTCCTGTAAAGTTTGCGATATGTTCAGAAGAATCTGGGTCGGAAGAGGCAATCCTGCACCGAATGAACGGTATATTTCCGCAAACTTCGGAACCACAAAGGTGAGAATTCCCCAAACTATTGCTGTGGCAAATAAAAGAACAAAGGTAGGGTAATAAGAGGCACTTTTTATTTTACCCTTTATAAACGCAAGCTTTTCGTAATACTCGGATGTTCTTCTTAAAACGAGATCCAGCTCACCCGTTTCCTCTCCCACGGCAACCATATTTATAATGAACTCGGGGAATATATTTTTCCTTTTTTCAAGTGCTGCATGGAAGGAACTTCCTTCTTCAATTTCTTTTGAAACCTCAAGTAAAGCCTGTTTTAACTTTTTATTTGAAACTTGGTCCGCTATAAGTTGCAGTGCTTCAACCACGGAAACACCGGAAGCTATAAGAACAGATAGCTGTCTTGTTATTAGAGACCAATCCCTATAGGAAACTCCTCCGAACGGAAGGGGAATTTTAAAACTTATAGAAGTTCCCTTCTTTTTTTGCTCACCTTCCTTTCCTACTTCCTTTGCGGAGATAAGTATGAGGTTTTGTGAGGATAGTTTTAAGGTTAAGTCGTTAAGGGAAGGAAACTCCCCTTCTCCTTCAACTATTTTTCCGTCTTCCGTTATAGCCCTGTAGTGGTATAAGGGCATTATTTTCCGCTCCGTATCATTCTTTCAAGTTCCTTAGGGTCCGGAGAAGCATCAATTGCATTTTCCAGAGTTATAAGACCCATCTTATAAAGTTTATATAAGCTCTGGTTCATTGTTTGCATGCCCGTTTCCGCCTGCCCGCTTTGCATAATAGAGTATATCTGTTGGAGTTTATTTTCCCTGATAAGGTTCCTTATAGCGGTATTAGGAATAAGCAGTTCATAAGCCAAAACTCTTCCTCCTCCTATTTTCGGAAGGAGTCTTTGAGATATTATCCCTTGAAGAACAAATGACAGAACCGTTCTTACCTGTTCCTGCTGTTCGGGGGGAAACATATCAACAATTCTGCTTATGGTGGAGATGGCGGTATTTGTGTGAAGCGTTCCGAAAACAAGGTGTCCCGTTTCCGCAGCTCTAAGAGCCGTTTCCATAGTCTCAAGGTCCCTCATCTCTCCCACAAGTATTACATCCGGGTCCTCTCTCAATGCAGCCCGCAGGGCTTCACTGAAGGAATGAACGTCCTGTTCTATTTCCCTTTGATTGACTATAGATTTCTTGTGAGTAAACAGATATTCTATCGGGTCCTCAATGGTTATAATGTGGTAGGGCTTATGTTCGTTAATGTAGTCTATCATTGCCGCAAGTGTCGTTGATTTACCGGAACCCGTTGGTCCCGTTACAAGAACAAGTCCCATTCTTTTATGACACAGTTGAAGAACCCTGGGAGTTAATCCGAGCTCTTCTATCTTCGGTATTCTTGATGGAAGTAGACGAAATACAGCAGCTACGGAGTTTCTCCGGTAAAAAACGTTTGCCCTGAATCTTCCGAGTCCTTTTACATCGAAGGAGAAGTCAACCTGGCCTTTATCCTCCAGTCTTGTCCTGTGCTTTTCCGCCATCACGGAGTAAGCTAATTTCTGAGTATCTTCGGGCCTCAATTTCGGAAATTCCGTGAGGAATCTGATAGCTCCATCCACCCTTACCGCGGGAGGGACACCTACGGTTATGTGTATATCACTGGCTTTTAGCTCGTAAGCTTTTTTAAGTATATCTATTACCTTTATTTCCACCGCCATGTGTTTATTATTATCATATAATACTTCTATGTGAAAGTTCTTGTAGTCGGAAACGGAGGAAGAGAACACGCCATAGCCTGGAAGGTAAGTAAAAGCCCCCTCGTAGATGCGCTTTACGTAGCCAAGGGTAATGCGGGTATATGGGAGATAGCAAAAAGGGTTGATATATCTCCTACGGATGTTGAGGCTCTTGCGGATTTTGCGGAAAAGGAAAAAATTGATTTTACGATTGTGGGTCCTGAAGCCCCTCTCGTTGAGGGAATAGTAGATGCCTTCGAAAAAAGAGGCCTTAAGATTTTTGGCCCTACTAAAGAGGCCGCAAAGCTTGAGGGAAGCAAGGCGTTTGCAAAATCCTTTATGAAGAAATACGGCATACCTACGGCAAGATACGAAGTTTTTACGGATTTTGAAAAAGCAAAGGAATACGTGAAAGAGGTCGGTGCTCCGATAGTTATAAAGGCTGACGGACTTGCCGCAGGGAAGGGAGCGGTCGTTTGTGAAACGGTTGAGAAAGCCATAGAAACCCTTGACCTATTTCTTAATAAAAAAGTCTTCGGAAAAGCTTCGGAAAAGGTGGTTATTGAGGAGTTTCTTGAAGGCGAAGAAGCATCATACATAGTTATGATAAACGGAGATAAATATATTCCCCTTCCCACTTCTCAGGACCATAAAAGGCTTCTTGACGGGGACAAGGGTCCGAACACGGGAGGAATGGGAGCATACTCTCCTACACCTGTTATCGGAAAGGAAACCGAGGAAAGGATAAGGAAGGAAATAATTGAGAGGGTTATAGAAGGTCTTAAGAAGGAAGGTATATACTACAGAGGTTTTCTTTACGCAGGCTTAATGATAACAGATGAAGGGCCCAAAGTTCTTGAGTTCAACGTAAGACTCGGAGACCCGGAAGCTCAACCCATACTTATGAGAATAAAAGGCGATTTCTTGAAAACGCTGCTTGATTTTTACGAGGGAAAGGATATAAACCTTGAGGTAAGCGATAAGTGGGCTTTATGCGTAGTCTTGGCCTCCAGAGGATATCCCCAAAAACCCGAAGTCGGTAAGATAATTCACGGCCTCAATTACTTAAAAAATATGGAAGATGTAGTAGTATTCCATGCTGGAACGAAAAAAGAAGGCGAGTTTACGATAAGTTCGGGAGGAAGGGTTTTAAATGTGTGTGCCTACGGAGACAGTTTGAAAGAAGCAAAGGATAGGGTATACGATGCGATTAAATACGTATGCTTTGAAGGTATGCAATACAGAAAGGATATAGGGGATAAGGCTTTCAAATACCTAAAGGAGTAATTCTTCCTCCCATCTGTAGTAATCGGGTGTGAAGAGTTTTACCCTTTTCTTCTTAAATTCCCTTGTTGAGAATAAAACCTTGTAGTCCTTTATACCTGTCTCCTCGGAGAGATACTCGCACAAATCCAGAACCTCTTTCTTTTCCCTTCCGTGAACCATGGTAAAAAGGTTATACTCCCAGTTTCCATTTGTTTTCCTCTCGTAGCAGTGGGAAATAGCCTTAAAACTTGAGAAAAACTTTCCTACCTCCTCAACTTTTTCCTTTTCCACCCTCCAGACTGCCATACCGTTTGCCTTAAATCCCGCCTTTCTGTGGAAAAGAATGGCGGAAAATCTCCTGAGAACTCCTTTTTCTTTTAAGTTTTTCAAAATGCTTACTACCTTTTCCTCATCAAGCTCCAGCTTTTTTGCTACTTCCTTGAAAGGACGTTCCTTTAGGGGAATGCTTTCCTGTGTTTCCCTTATAACAGCCTTTTCAAACTCATTTAAAAAAACAGGTTTTTCTTCTTTTATTTCGGGTATCTCCTCATCCCTTTCAAATATGGAATTGAAACTTAGTTTAACCCCTATCTTGAAGGTTTTCAGAGTCCTGAGAATAGCGTATTCCTTTACACCGCATACTTCAGCGAGTTTTTTTACCGTATCTTCAAGATTGAGCCTTGCATCGGGTGGAACCGCAATGGTAAACCACAGGTTGAACTCATCATTCCTTTCGTAATTGTGACTTACTCCTGGACAGGTGTTAATAATTTTTGCCACGGATTCTACTTTATGGGGAGAGACCTTAAAAGCTACGAGTGAGCTATCGTATCCCGCCCTTCTTGTGTCGTAAATCGGTGAAATCTGTCTTAAAATCTTTTTCTGAAACAGTCTTTCCACTTCCCTTATAACTTCACTTTCGGATATATTCAGCCTGCTTGCCACGTATTTGAATGGCCTTTCAGATATGGGGATATCTTCCTGCAGTATTTTCAATAGCTCCACCTTGATACCTCCCTGTTTCGTTAAAGTTTTTTAAAATGCCGTGAAAGTTTACGACCTTTCCCACCACCATTACCGCGGGCGGATTTACCTCCGGTGGCTGTTCCGAAACTTCCTTTAACGTTGTGAGAATTATTCTCTGCTCTTCCGTAGTTCCCTTTTCTATGAAAGCCACGGGTTCCTCGGGATTTCTACCCGCATCTATCAGTTCTTTTGCTATCCTTTTTCTGTTCTTCACTCCCATAAGGATTACAAGTGTGTCTATATCTTTAAAAGACTTCCAGTTTATGTATTTTCTCTTCCCAACCGTCTCGTGCCCTGTGACTACGGCAAAGGAAGACGATACACCTCTGAATGTTAAGGGAATTCCCCCGTATTCCGGAACAGCGTAAAAAGAACTTACACCGGGAATCAGTTCGTAAGGTATCCCGTTTCTTTCAAGAAATAGGGCTTCCTCCCCACCCCTACCGAATATAAAAGGGTCTCCGCCTTTTAGCCTTACAACATTTTTGTAAAGTTTTGAGTAGAAGAGTAATAGTTTGTTGATTTCCTCCTGAGGTATTGTATGCTTTCCGTCTTCCTTTCCCACGTAAACGAGCTTTGCAGATGGATTTACGTAGTTGAGTATCTCCTCGTTCACGAGTCTGTCGTATAGAACAACATCCGCGGTCTTGAGTATTCTGTAGGCCTTGAGGGTGAGGA
The DNA here is from genome assembly GCA_964425585.1 of uncultured Aquifex sp. Lineage (GTDB taxonomy): Bacteria > Aquificota > Aquificia > Aquificales > Aquificaceae > Aquifex. The sequence continues at coordinate 27,719 of CAYRMG010000010.1, forward strand.
GTTCCGGGTCTCCGGGTCCTGCTCCCACAATGTAAACCTTTCCCATATTATTCACCTCCGTAAATAAAAACACCCGAAGGCGTAGGAACGCTTATTTCCCTAACAACCTCAAGTGAGGGAACGCTAACCTTTTTCACTTTTCCCTCAAAGTAAGAGGAGAGGTATATAAACCTTCCGTCCTTTGTAAACCTGAAGTGGAGAATCCTCTTTCCGAGAGATTTTGTTTTTATAATCCTTCTCCTCTTCAGGTCTATAAGTGTGAGGTAATCCTCGGAATCTCCGCTGTAGTTTACCGCTATATAATTTCCGTCGGGGGATACCCTCACAAAAACGGGAAGTCCTTTTACCTTGATGCTTCCCAAATATGAGAAATCTTTTAAGCTTATTATGTGAACTTTTCTCTCCCCTACCGCGGGTATGTAAGCCTTATCTTTCCAAATGCCCCAAAGCCCGAAGTGGGGAATCTTAAAAACAACCTCTTTATTACCTTCCTTAAAAATAACCTTTCTATAGGAAAAATTTTTTAGGTTTATTACGCCTATTCCCCTTTCAAGGAAAAATCCCACTACGTATATATCGCGATATAAAAAGGCATCAAAAGGCATCTTACCTACACGTATGCTTTTTAGTAACTCGTAGTTATCGCAGTTTCTCACTTCAACCCTGTCTTTGTCCATTAGTGCGTAAACGAAAAGGTTTTTCCTTCCCTTTATGCCGACGTTCCTTGAACCGGTTTTTATCCTCTTGAGTATTCTGAGATTTGTATCAAGGACAACAACATCCTCGGGAGCATAATTCGCAACGAGAATCTTATTCTTGCAAAAGTTCAACCCTATTGTGCTCCGACCCACTTTTACCTTTTTGAGGAGCTTATGGTTTTTGGGGTCTATCTTAGATAGGTAGCCGTCCCTGCTTATGAGGTATCCGTATCCCTTGAAAAATTTAAGGGTAGCGTGATTAAGATTCCCGAGTCCTCTAATTTCCCCGATGAGTTTATCCCTCTTTATGACAGCCAGATTTCCCGTTTCCCTTTCTACTACAAATACATCACCGAAAGCAAAGAAGAAAAGTATAAAAAGTGTTAAAGATAGCATAGCGGGTCCTCCTCAAAAAGGTCACCGTAGGCAAAGTAAGCCCTCGCCCTTGAGTTTCCGTTACACAACTCAAGGTATGGGCACTCCGAACATTTTCCTTTAAGCTTTCTCGGATGTTCCCTGAGTTTAGAGAGAATTCCATTTGAGTGCCATATTTCTTTAAAGCTCTTTTCCCTTAAGTTCCCGAGAGCCATTGGAAAAAATGGGTCAGGCTTTACATTACCTTTGTGGTCTATGTTCACGAGTCTGACTCCCGCACTGTTTCCTCCCCAGTTTTTCAGTCCTTTATAGAGGTATTCCCCGTATTCTGGATAACGCTCGGAAAAAAGCTCAAGGAGGAGAATGCCGTCGCATTCGTTGTTTCCGGTAACAACCTCTATATCTTTACCGTGCTCAACGTAATAGATAGCCCTTAGAAGTATCCTCTTCACTATCTCCTTATACTCTTCTTTTTCTGGACTGCTTAACTTTTTTCCCCTTCCGGCAAAAACGATGTGGGAAATGTAAATCTTTGGCACGCCCAAGTGTTCAACGAGCCTAAATACGTAATCAAGAGAGTCCTTCGTGAGTTTTGTAAGGGTAAACCTGAGGCCGGTTTTTATACCTTCCGAAAGACAAAGTTCTAAAGCTTTTACAGCTTCCTTAAAAGCTCCTCTTTTCCCCCTGAAAATGTCGTGAACCTCTTGCTTTCCGTCAATGCTTATGCCAACGTAATCAAATCTTCTTTTTATCTCTTTTACGTTATCCTCATTTATGAGCATACCGTTGGTTGAGAGGTAAATCCGAAAACCTTTATCTTTAAGTATTTTTGCTATATCGTAAATATCCTCTCTGAGAAGGGGTTCTCCGCCCGAAAGTATTACGAACTTAACACCTTCCTTTCTCAACTCTTCCGAAATGCTTTTTATTTCATCAAGGGAAAGCTCATCCTTTTTATCACTGTTTGCAAAAGCGTAGCAGTGTTTACAGTAAAGGTTGCACCTGTTGGTCAGGTTCCAGATGAGTATAACCCCGTTTATGGGTTTAGGTATTTCTTTCCTCAAAGCTTTCCTTATATACTGGCTAACCCTAAGCATCGTTTACTCCACCAAATCCTTTTTTAGTGCTTCAAATAAATCCATTAATGCCTCAAGCTCGTAGGCATTTAGGTTTATCTTCGGCATTGCGTTTCTCTTGTATCCGAGAAGCTTATAGGTTTTTTCGGGATTCACAATTTGCGAAAGAATTAATTCCTTGGGTCTGCTTTTCGCTATCCGCTTAAACGGGGGAGCAAATGCTTCCTTTGTAAGATGGTGGCATCCCCAGCACTTTTCCATAAATACTTCGTATCCGAGGAAAGCTCTGTATAAGCTTCCGGTTTTGAGCAGTATGTTATACTTCCCTACGGGATGCTTCAGGGGATAAATCTCTATTTTTTTGAAGCTGTATGCGTTTATAAGTTTAAGTCCTGTTCCCAGAATGCTCAAATAAGCCGTATTTCCGTCTCCGGAAAATTCCACGTGTGTAAACTTTCCCTTTTCCGAGACTTCAATCCTTTTAAGTTTTAAACTTCTTTTATTAATGAGAAGTGCGTAATTTTTGTAAGTATCAAGCCAGAGGTATGGGTTCTTAAAGTGAGTTCTTACGAAAAATCCCCTTTCTCTTAACCTGAAGGTTTTTACCTTTTTCCAGTTGTAAAGCTCCCAGAGGGTAACGCTTCCATCTTTATGCCTTGTAGCTGTGTAAAACTTACCCTTCCTATACCAGAAGCTTACTGCAAACAGGTGGGGAAAACTTTTTATTCTCTTCTCATAAACCTTTTTTAGGTTCGGAAGTCTGTATATAATTATCTTCCTTCCGTTCCCCGAACTTCCCACAACATAGTTCTCAAAGGGGTCAATAAAGTAATCCTGAAGCGGTTCTTCAATCGGGTAGTTTCTGATATCTTTTCCGTCAAAGATGGAAATTTCCTTCTTATCCCTGTAGGCTATAATTACCGCATTTCTTTTGTAAAGGGTATATATAGCACTTATCCTTCCGTCTAAGTGTATGAGCTTCAAGGGTTTTAATTGAGTTGATAGTATTACGAGCTGCTTAGGAAGAACGCATCCCGCAACCACATTTTCCCCGTAAATTGCTATATTTCTCAGGTAAATACAAGCCCTTACCTTTGAAATAGGTCTTCCTTCCTTTAGGTTATAAGAGAGTATCCATCCGTCCCTTGAGGGAACGTAAAATGTGTAATGTTTCAAGGAAAACTTAACCCCTCCGTGGACATTTTTCATAGGAAATTTATCAAGAAGCCTTTCACCTTCAAAAAGGTAAACAAAACCGCTTTTATCAACCGCTACGGTTAAGTTTATAAGTTTCTTTATTTCGTAATTTCTGGGTTTCCTCTTTAAGACATTGAAGCTTTTCTTTATATCCTCAAATCCGTAGCTTACATTTTTCACGGGCTTAGTTATATATGAAATGAGTGCATTAATCTCTTTCTCGCTTAAATTGGGAAATGAAGGCATGCCGGTTGAAGGAATTCCATTTTTAATTATCTGCTTAAGATTTTTTCCCTTTAAAAATGCCGGAATTAAAGGAGGTGCGGTCTTACCGAGCCTGTTTTTCCCGTGGCATTGTGAACAGTGTGTTTCGTAAATTTCTTTTCCCGTTTGTCCGAAGGAAAAAAAGAAAAGGATAAAAAGAGGTAGTGCAATGAGGGAAGCCATTTATACACCTCAATAAATGTCATGCGTGGTAGTGTAGACGTTGAATATTCCTGTAGGGGTTCTCACCCAGTCTCCGGTTATTACCTTTTTGAGTTTCATCGTTTTATCGTCGTAAACTGCTATCGCAGTGGGCTGGTCTTTTCTTCCCCATACGGATATCCATACCTCTTTTCCATACATGTCGTATTCAGGATGGACAATTCTTGCATTTTCGGGCATGTTGTATCCGGCTTTTTTAAGGTCCTCTATTACATCTATGGTTTTAATTACCTTTAAGGTTTTTTTATCAATCACGTAAACTTCCCTCTTTAGCTTGTTATCGGGATTAAGAGGTCTGTCAACCCATATGTGTTTTGAGTTGGGATGTGTCTTTATAAACAGCGTTCCTCCTCCCGGGCCGGGAAGTTCTATATTTGCTACCACTTTCCAGGCGTATTGGGGATGGCCTTTTGGGTCCGTTCCTATACACGCAACGTTATTTGAACCGATATGACCGGTGCACCATATAGAACCGTATTTAGGATGCTTTATATTTGCTCCCCTTCCGGGGTGAGGCTTTACACCGGTTTCTATCTTTGCAACAAGCTTTTTTTCTTTGGCATCAACTACTACGACTTTATTTCTCATGTTTGCCGCTACGAGGAAATATCTCTTTGAGGAATCCCATCCCCCGTCGTGTAAATACCTTTCGGCTTCTATCATGTTTACCTTAACATCAGGAAGCTTAGAATAATCAACAATCCAAACGTGTCCCGTTTCCTTTACGGAAACAATCCAAGCAGGGTCGTAGTGAGACGCTACTATTGATGCAACCCTTGCCTCCCTTACGAATTCTTCCGTATCGTATGTATAACCGCTTGTTGATACAATTTTGAGGGGCTTTAAGGTTTGTCCATCAAGTATAACTATGCTGGGTGGCCAGTAACAGCCTACTATTGCAAGCTTATCCATATAATTTCCTTTTACTCCCTCATACTTGCTTGTATCTATTGAGCGGGCATCGTAACAGACCTTAACCTCTGCAACCTTGTCGGGTTTCTTCATCCAGAGGTCTATAAGCGTTGCTTTTCCGTCCCTGCCTATTGTGAGGAAATACCTTCCCGTTCCCGATGAACGGAATATGTGAACCGCAAATCCCGTATCCACGATGTTTACAAGCTCCTTAGTGTCCCCGTCTATTATCGCAACTTTCCCTATGTCCCTTAAAATTACACCCATGAAGTTCTTCCAGTTTCTTTTATGCTCCGGCTTTTTAGGTCTTTCTTCGGGAGGAACGTAAACGTGCCATGTCTTTAACATGTCTTTTAATGCCATCTCGGGAGGCGGAGGCGGTTCATGCATCAGGAACTTGGCAAGTAGCTCAATTTCTTCTTTGGTAAGAACACCCTGCTTTCCCCAGTCGGGCATTCCGCCCGGTGTTCCGTTGTAAACTATCCACTTTATGTAGTCAATTCCCCTCTGTCTCATTATCTCGGGCTTCAGTGGAGGACCCGTTGCCCCTCCTCTCAGCATTCCGTGACATCCTGCACACCTGTCAAAGTAAATTTTTGCCGCTTTTTGCATCTCCTCGGGAGTGAGTTCGGGAGGTTTTGTTTCCGCCTTTATAACCCCCCATCCCAAAACAAAGCTCCCTAAAACAAAAGAAGCAAACCGTTTCATGACACGCCTCCTTATGACCTCCGTCAGTAAATAAATATATACTTTCATATGATTTAAGTCAATAATAAAATGACCTTAAAATCATGAATATAGTTTTAGTCCTTTTTGCTAAGAAAATCTAAACTTGACAGAATAAAGAGTCTTAGGTATATTAGATTTTTAGCCCTGCGACGGGACAGGGTGAATCCCCCAGGCCCGAAAGGGAGCAAGGGTAAGCCCGCCGTCCCGTGCGCAGGGTCCTAAATCTGTATGATGATGGAGGTAAATCCGCGTGGGTTCCCAAGAACTCGCACAAGAACTCCAGGCACTTAAAGACAGCCGTAAAAACGGAGAACTAAGCCCTGCGGAATTCTATAAAAAGTTACTTGAACTTGTAGCAAAGTTAGCAAACGAACTTCACGAAGAAGTTATATCCGAGGAAAACCTTAAAAAGCAAATACCCCTTATTTTGGCTTTCTTGGAGGAGCAAATTAAAAAGTATGCCGAAAGAGGCCATTGATGACATACATTCCCTTTGCAAGGAAATATAGACCCAAATTTTTTAAGGAGGTAATAGGTCAGGACGTTCCCGTAAGAGTATTAAAGAATGCGATAAAAAATAACAGGGTCTCCCACGCTTATCTTTTTGCAGGGCCGAGAGGTGTAGGAAAAACCACTATAGCGAGAATTTTAGCGAAGGCTCTCAATTGTAAAAATCCCTCCGAAGGGGAACCGTGCGGTGTTTGTGAAAACTGCAAGGAGATAGATAAAGGTATATTCCCCGACCTGATAGAAATGGATGCAGCCTCTAACAGGGGTATAGATGACATAAGAACCTTAAAGGAAGCGGTAAATTACAAACCCATAAAGGGAAAGTATAAAGTCTATATCATAGACGAAGCCCATATGCTTACCAAAGAAGCTTTTAATGCTCTATTGAAAACCCTTGAGGAACCACCTCCCAACACAGTTTTTGTTCTTTGCACAACCGAATACGATAAAATTCTTCCCACCATACTCTCAAGGTGCCAGAGAATTATATTCAGCAAGGTTCCGAAGGAAAAAGTAATTGAGTATATGAAACTTATATGTAATAAAGAAGGTATAGAGTATGAGGAGGAAGCCCTCAGCATACTTGCACATGCTTCCGAGGGCTGTATGAGGGATGCGGCCTCACTCCTTGACCAGGCAAGCGTTTACGGAGAAGGAAAAGTAACAAAGGAAGCTGTTGAGAACTTCCTGGGTATCTTGAGCGGTGAAACCGTAAGAAGGTTTATGAAGCTACTTCTTGATTCAAGGGTTGACGAAGCGATAAACTTCCTCAGGGAGCTTTTTGAAAAGGGATACAACCTCACAAAGTTCTGGGAAATGCTTGAAGAGGAGATAAGAAACGCCATACTCGTAAAAAGTTTACAAAAGCCGGAGAAAATAGTTGAAAATCCGGAGGATTATGAAGGATTTAAAGAGTATCCTCTGGAGGCACTTTTATACCTTGAAAACATCGTAAACAGGGGAAAGGTTGAATCAAGAACGAGGGAGCCCCTTTTTGCCTACGAGCTTGCGGTAATAAAGACAAAGATAGTAAAAGAAATAATTCCCGTATCAAAACTCGGAAAAATTGAAGTAAGCGAGGAGGAAGTAAAAAAAGAAAGAGAAAAGGAAAAGGAGAAGTCAGAAATTAAGGAACAAGAAAGTTTGAAGGAAAAACTGGAAAAAGAGACAAAGCCTATCCTGAGGTCGCTTATAAGGAACGGAGTTGAAGAAAACGGAAAGTTAATAATAAAACTTGACGATAAAACTTACGAAAAGTATAAAAAGGATTTGGAGGAGCTAAAGACCCGTTTTCCCTTCGTTGAGTATGAGGTTGAGGTAAAAAAAAATCCTCAAGACCTGAAGAAGATGAGGCTGTTTTAAAGGTTATGGAGTTGTTCAATGCGAAAATCGTTCGGGTCAGAGATAAAGGCAAAAATAATTAAGGTAAGGATGCCCGTTGAAGAAGTGGGTTTATTTAACTCCTTGATAGACGGTCTTCCCCGTTATGCACTTACGAGAACAAAGGAAAAGGGAACGGGGGAGGTCTACGTAATTGCAACACCGCATAAGGTAAAGGAGCTTATGGAAGCCCTTGAGGGGATGAAGAAACATATAAAAGACTTAGAAATCCTCGGGGAAACGGATGAGGAGCTTACCTTTTAAATTAAAATTCTATGGGAAAATCCTTTAAACTTGTATCGGAGTTAAAGCCTGCGGGAGACCAGCCAAAAGCAATAGAAGAGCTCCTTAATAACCTTGAAAGGGGTGTAAAGGAGCAGGTTCTTCTGGGAGCTACCGGAACGGGAAAGACCTTTACACTTGCGAACGTAATAGCCCGTTATAACAAACCTACGTTGGTGGTTGTTCACAATAAAATCCTTGCGGCTCAACTCTACAGGGAGTTTAAGGAATTATTCCCCGAGAACGCGGTTGAGTATTTCGTTTCCTACTACGATTATTATCAGCCGGAGGCTTATATACCCGAAAAGGATTTATACATAGAAAAAGACGCCAGTATAAATGAAACCCTTGAACGATACAGACACTCCGCAACCATATCCGTTCTGGAAAGAAGGGATGTAATAGTAGTAGCTTCGGTTTCCTGTATATACGGACTCGGAAAACCGGAACACTACGAAAAACTGAGAATAAAGCTTGAAAAAGGTATAAGGCTTAGTCTCTCAAAACTTCTCAGGAAACTCATAGAGCTCGGATACCAAAGAAACGATTACGCTTTCAAAAGGGCAACGTTTTCCGTTAGAGGTGATGCGGTAGAAATAGTTCCCTCAAACACGGAGGATTACCTTGTAAGGGTTGAGTTTTGGGACGACGAGATAGAGCGTATAGTATTAATAGATATATTGAATAGACACACAATTAAGGAAGTTGAGGAATTTTCCATCTTTCCCGCTTCTCACTACATAGCACCGAGGCCTACCGTAGAGCAAGCACTTGAGGAGATAGAAAAAGATTTACACGAGAGGGTAAGGTGGTTTAAAAAACACGGAAGGAACGTTGAAGCCCAAAGGCTATACCAGAGAACGATGCACGACATTGAGATGATTAGAGAACTCGGTCATTGTAAAGGTATTGAAAACTACTCAAGATACTTTGACGGTAGAAAACCGGGAGAACCGCCCTTTACCCTTCTTGATTACTTCCCCGAGGATTTTCTGCTCATAATAGATGAGTCCCATATGACCGTTCCCCAGCTCAGGGCTATGTATAACGGAGACAGGAGCAGAAAAGAAAAGCTTGTAGAATACGGCTGGAGGCTTCCTTCTGCTCTTGACAATAGACCCCTCAAGTTTGAGGAATTTCTGGAAAGAATAAATCAAGTTATATACGTATCCGCAACTCCCGGAGAGTGGGAACTCCAGAGAAGTAAAGGAAACGTAGTTGAGCAGATAGTAAGACCTACGGGACTCCTTGACCCGCTTGTGGAAGTAAGACCTAAGATGAACCAGCTTGAAGACCTGGTGAGGGAAATAAAAGAGGTAAAAAAGAGAAAGGAAAGAGCCCTTGTTCTTACAACCACAAAAAGGCTCGCGGAAGATGTAGCGGATTATCTTACCGAGAGAAAGATAAAGGCAAAATACATGCACTCGGAGCTTGATGCGATAGAAAGGGCTAAGCTCGTAAGGGAGCTTAGGGAGGGAAGCATAGACGTTATAGTCGGAGTAAACTTGCTCAGGGAAGGGCTTGACCTTCCGGAGGTTTCCCTCGTTGCCATACTTGAAGCGGATAAGGAAGGTTTTTTAAGGAGTTATCAGGCACTCATACAAACCATAGGAAGGGCTGCGAGAAACGTTCACGGGAAAGCCATACTTTACGCCGACAGAATAACAAAGGCAATGGAAAGGGCTATAAACGAGACCAATAGGAGGAGAAAGATACAGGAAGAGTTCAACAAAAAGCACGGAATAACTCCAAAAAGTGTAAAGAAACCCGTAAAAGAACTCCTTGCTCTGGAAGAATTGGACTACGTTGAACTTCCTACGGATATACCCAAGGGTGTAGAATCCGAGGAAGACATACTCAAAAAAATAGAAAAACTGGAAAAAGAAATGTGGAAATGTGCAAAAAATTGGGAGTTTGAAAAAGCCGCAAAGCTCAGAGATGAAATAAAAAAACTGAAAAAGCTTATAGGAATAGATTGAGAACTCCTTTAATCTATTGGTATGGAAAAGGTTGCTATAATCACCGGAATAAAAAGAATAGGAAGGGAGATATCAAAGTTCCTATTGGATAAGGGCTATAACCTTACGGTGGTTTACTTAAAAAGCCAGGATGCAGCAACGGAAATAAAGGAATACGGAAATCTTAAAGGGAGGGAAGTTTTAACCTTAAGGCTTGATTTATGTATTCCCGAAAGTTCTAAAAGGGTTGTTGAAGAAACCTTGAAGAAGTTCGGAAGAATTGACGCTTTCGTTCATCTCGCATCCCCGTATATAAGAAAACCCATACTTGATACAACGAGGGAGGATTTATACAACCATTTTATACCTATAGCGGAGGCGTTTTTCTTCATCTCTATTGAGAGCTACAAGGCGATGCTTAAAAATAATGGGGATATAAAAGGGCATATAGTAGCCTTCGGAGATTGGGCTGCGGAGGTATCCCCCTATAAAAACTTCGGTGCATACTTTGTTGCAAAAGGGGCACTCCATACCGCTGTAAGAGTTCTCGCAAAGGAGTTTGCCCCTTACGTTCCCGTAAACTGCATAGCTCCGGGTCCCGTTCTCAAAGCGGAAAACTACACTCAGGAAGAGTGGGAAAAGATACTTAAACGAACACCCATGAAAAGGGAAGTATCAATGAAAGACATACTAAAAACCCTTGACCTCCTTCTTAACACCGATAGCATAACGGGGGAGATAATAATGATTGACGGAGGAAGACATATAGCGGGTTCGGGAGTTTAAAATAATTCTTGTAAATGGAGGGGCTTCTCAAGGGGATTTATGAGGAAGTTATCAAGAAAAGGGGAGAGAAATTCTTAGGAATAATTATGTTTGAAAATTTAAAGTTTCTTGAGGAATTACTAAATACAGATTTAGGAGTAAAAGGGAGACTTGAAAAAGGAAAACAACCAAGACAAAAAAGACCTTTCATAGGATGGTATATCTCGGATGAAGAGTTGAAAGTGGTTTTCCTTACACAAAAAAATAAAAACCCTCATGTAAATCTGAGACTTTGTAAAAGATGTCCGGATATTAATCGGGATACATATATATTTAGGGACAGAAAAAGGGGGATTGTCGGATATATACTAAAAGCATCTCACTTAGGGAATTTCATATTCTGCGGAAGATGTGAGAACTTAAAACACCTTGAGAGGTTGAGGTTTTACGGTGGCGGAAGTTAAAGACAGGATTCTTGCATTCCTTGAAGGGAGTGAAAGGGAGTATTTCAAACAGCTCATAAGGAAAGAGGCTGTAAAGAGCGGACTTGATACATTATTAAGGAAAAAGATAGGAGACGACTATGAAGATGAAATACTCTCGGTTTTATATCTAAAGCTATACGTTATGAAAGAAGAACTAAAAGCAAAGCCGAAAATCAACCATTCATATCTCTCAAGGGTTATATACACCTGTATGGTTGACACACTTAACGGAAATACGGAAGAAAAGGTAATCCTTAGAGATGAAGAAGGGAATGTGAGGGACTTTGAGGAGGTATTCGGGGAAGAAAGGGATTACGATATAAATCCCTCTTCGGAGGAGCTATTTCGTGCGGTAAAAGATAAACTCAAAGATAAAGACGTGGACGTTCTTTGTTATTACCTCTATAAAGAGCTCTACTCTATTGAGATAAAGCCGGAAGGTATGAACAAAACAACCCTTTACAAGAGATGGGAAAGATTAAAGAAAAAATTAGCGGGGCTTTTCCCTTTTGTCCCAACGGAAGAAGAATTCAGGGAGTTTGCGGAAAAATACCTGTCAGAGGTATGCGAAAAACGCGGTTATAAAAGAAAGGAGGAAAAGTAATGGAACTCCAGAAACTGCTTTACGAGAATTACATAAAACGAAGAGGAAAAACCCTCCTTGAGGCTCAAAACCAAACGGAACCCCGTGTCGGAGAAGTAAGACTGTTTTTAATAGACCCTCCCGAGTGGATACTTATAACAGGTCAGGAAAGCGAAGACCTCTACACGGTAGTCCCCTTAACTACGTATGTTCAATTGGCCATTACCGACAAAAAACCCCCTGTAGTGAGCTGGAAAAAATTCAACCTTGTTCCCTTACCCTTCTGGGTATACGCAAGAAGAGAAATTCTTAAAAAGTATTCAAAACCCGTATTTAGAATAAACGATAAAGGTATTGTAAAGATAAAGGAATACGTGAAAAACGCAAGAACTAAAGGGATAGGAAAGTGGAGGGAGAAGTTTATAAAAGCGGTATATAAAAGATTTGAGGATCTAAACTTATCATCTATAGCGTATACGCTTATGGAGGAAGAAGAAGAAAGGGAGATTGTGGTTCAATTTCCTACACTTTTGGCTCGCGAGCTAACAGAAAGGCAAGAGCTCCGAATGGCAGCCCAGCCACAGAACTACCTAAGGGGAAAAAACTGGCTCGGTGTCGTAGAAGGAAAAAATCTTATTCTGTATCTTCCCGAGGAGCTTATTGATAAAAAAATAAGGATAACGTTAAAAGGAAAGCTCGTTTACGAAGGTAAAGGTGAGGAAAAAATAATTATTGAAAATATCCCCGAGCTTCCCTCTTACTCTTTTCTTGAGGAGGAGATGGATGTTCAGGTATTACACGATTGAAGATAAGCATTTTAAAGGACTCTTGGAAAGCGGGAAGCTTGATGAAGATTTAGACGAGATTATAGAACAGTTTCAATTTTTTACTCCCTTCAAGCAGTATGAACTTGTGAAATACATAAAGGATAAAAAGGTTTTCCCGAGTCTTAACAAGTTAGCGGAAACCTTTGGGATTTCGGAAGAAGATGCAAGAGCTTTTCTCAGTAACCCCTTTAGAGAGGTTTTGATACCAACCGTAGACAGCGGAGAAGGGAAGCTCGTGAGAGCTATAACCGTAAAAGGCTTAAGTGCGGTTATCACAAACGGTGAACACCTTAAGGAATCACTTGACATTATAAAGGAGTTCCTCGGTTTCGGTTTTTTTGTGTTCTTTGATGAGCTTTTTTCAGGGGAGAGTTATATGCTTCCCGTTACCCTTTCTCTATACGTTGAAAATATTCCCGGGGATTTACTCTTTACGGGAAAGATAGACAAAGAAGGAAGAATTTACGAGGTAAACGGTATTCCCAAAAAAAGGAAGCTTGCTCAAAAATACGGATACAGGCTTATCCCGCCTTCCAGACTATCGCGGGTTCAGGATATAAAAGCTTGGCTTGATGCGGAAAGATACGATGTTCCGCTGTTTATCACAAAAACAACCCAAAATTACGAGGGAGAATTTAACAGCTTCTTAAAAAGCCTATTGATAAAAGACGTTGAAAAGGCTCTTGAAAACCTTGAACTTTTCAACGGTATAGGTAAGGATACGATTCTCATGATAACGGGAAGACTTGAACCTGAGGAAAAAGTATGGAAAGAAAGGGTAAGAGAGTTTTACAAGAGGATAAAGGAAATTGAGGATAAGCTCTCGGGAAAAGAGGTTTACCATTTAGGCATTAACGGGGCTTCCGCCTTTGCCTTTGCGTGCGGAACAATTTACGGAAGTTATAAACCTTTTGTTTTTTATCACTTCCAAAACGGAAGGTATATACCCTTAAGGGTTGAAAACGTAAGAACGTTAAAAGAGAGGGTAAAGGATTACAAGAACATAGAATACAAGTATGAGGAAGGCGGAGAGAGTTTGGTTGTTATACTTTCCCTTGCTCACCACAGTGCAGAGGCGGATGTGAAGACATATACAAAAAGCTTAGCCCCTTCCTACCTCGTTATAAGACACAGGAAAGCCGGAAACATAGAACCGGAGGAAATGATAGAGATATCAAGGGAAATAGCAAGTCTCATACAGGATATAAGGGAAAAGAAAAATGTAAAAGAGTTTCATTTCTTTTTCTCCGCTCCCGTTGCCATATGCTTTATGGTTGGTGTTGCCTTCGGTTATTACAGTCCGGGATACATATACAATTACGAGAAACCCCACGGCTATGAAAGAGTTTTAAAGCTTGAAGACATAAGAAATATAAGGGAAGGAAAAATAATTGAGATTTAAGAGTCATAAAGTTCAAGGAGTTTAGCTCCCGTAAGGATAAGGGTGAAGTTAAAATTAAGCCAGAGGAAGAAGAGAAAAATTCCGCTCAATGAACCGTAAAGAAGGCTTCCTTTAAAGAGGTAGATGGTGTAATAGGTGAAAAGTTTTTGTAAGATAAAGCTTCCTAAAAAAATGAATAAAAAAATTAATCCTATATTTCTTTTCCTGTTTATCTTCAGAAAAAAAAGATAAAGAAGTATCACAAGGCTTGAGAAGGAAAGTGCGGATAACACCTCGGAGAACTTAACTATATTTTCGGGAAAGAATTTTTTCAGAATAAGAAGGGCGGATACGAAAAGGGGATAAACCACGGAGAAGATTATAAGACCGAGGGGAAGGGCTATCCACATCAAAATTTCTTTTGTTGTCCTTGTTTTTTGAGGAACAACCCATTTAAAACTTCTATGTAGTTTCTTCAAAAAGTTTACCGAAAAGTAATAAGCCAGAACTACGGAAACACCCGAGGCCACGGTTCCGTATTTTTTTGCCTTTAGAAGTTCATCAATAAGAACGTGAGTTCTTTCGGGAAGCTCCTTTTTTAAGAAATCTTCCACAACGGAAACATCAACAAAGGGAAGATGGACGGAAATTGCGGTAAAAAAAACAAGCATCGGGGAAAGAACAAGAAGGAAGTTAAGGCTTAATGCGGATGCGTGATAAGAGTAATCTTCCCGAAAGGTATAGTAAAGCGAAAGAAAAAGAGCCTTAAGAAACCTCATTAACTAAGGATTTTATAAATCTTTCAAGTCTTTCGGCGTTTACCCCGGCAACGGACACATCCGCATCGGGATGCCCGTATAGTGTGCATAGGGTTATTATCTTCGTATCGGTATATTTTCTTAGCATTCTTATAGTAAAGTCCGTCCTGTAGCAGTGAACCCCTATCATAAGGGTAACGTCGTGATTTCCGTGGAGAACGGAAAGATGTGGATTTGGCGGGTCTACTTCCCTTGAAAAATCAACCCTTTTATTTTTGGGTTTGTAGTCGGGAAGAATATGGATGTTAAGGTTCGGAAAGATTTCCTTTAGTTCCTTTATGAGTTCGCCTTTCTTTCTTGCTTCTTCGTTCCAAGCCCAGAGAACTAGGGGACCCACTATAAGAGTAGGCCTTTTGGCCTCCTTCAGAAGGCTTATAGCTTTTTCCATAGCCTCTTCAACGCTTACCCTCTCTCCGTTAATGAAACCTATATCCTTTGAGGTTTCCTTCACTATGGGAAGTCTTGACATATCCTCTTGGGGACCGGGAGCCACCTTCGGTATCTTGTAGTGAGAGGGTATGAACTCTTTTAAGGCTTCGTTGGGGATGGGCTTTTGAGCACTTTTCCGTTTAGGAAGGGTTCCAATGTTTTCTTTAATTGACAGAAGTTTTTGGCTATCCTCAACGTATAGGTCAAGTTCAACTTGAAACTCTCCGTGGTAAGCTTTTTCCTCCTCCTCAATTCCCAGAGAGTAGCAGGTAATACCCTCAATATCTATGAGAACGCCGTTCGCTCCCCACTCCTTAGCTTTTCTGAAGATTTCATACCTCTTTTCGTAAAACTCATAACAGCAGTGTCCTATGTATGTGTATCCATTTTCACCGCACCATTTGAGAACATCCCTCAACATCTCAAAGCTCGTTATCGTTATGGGTATCATTCCCTTCTCGTAAGCCATTCTGTAAAGGTCTCCTACCGTGCACCCTCCGCATTCTCCGCAATCGTCGGTGTGCCGATAATCACACCAGGCAGGCTTTGCACAGTAAGGGAGCAACATTACCTTAGCGTTTTTTATGTTTTCCTTCAGCCCTCCCCCTATGCTTCCTATAACCCTATTCAGTTTTTTTTTATCTATGCCGAGCTCCTCCGCTTCAAGTTTTCGTAAAGGGAACATAATCGCTTCTACAAAGTCATCAACGGTAAGATTGACACTTTCAAACTCCTTGTTTTTGAAGAACTCCCTTATCCTCTTTTCAACTTCGGTAATGGGGGTATGCTTGAGGTAAGCCTCAAGGTCATATATAAGCCTCTTGGGATTTATAAACAGGTCTCCGTTTATTATTACCTGCTGTAAAACCTTTGTTTGGGGGTCTACCTTTACGGAAACCCTGAACGTTCCCCCGGGACACCTGTATATGCCGTATAGAACCTCATCGCCGGTTATTGTCTTCTTGATGTGGTAAATCCATTCATCGCTCTTGAAGTAATCCTTTTTCTCTTCAAGGAGTTTAAGCTCTTCCCGCGTTAACTCCCCCCATACGGGTTTTATGCCGAGTTTTTCCTCAAAGGCTTCAAGGAGTGCGTTAAAGATTTCTTCCTTTGAGGGCATTCTTCCGAGCTCCCTTTTTACCCACGTTATCCTGTCTTCCGCGGACTTTATACCCTTTGAAGTGAGCTTTTCAACGGGAATCTGGAGAGATTTGAGCATTCTCTCAATATTTACGTCCATAAGAATTGTTCCCTGATATAAGAAGGCGTTTCCTTCAAAAACACCGCCCGTTCCCGAAATCTTTTTTCCGTCCACCTCTATATCATTTCTCGGTCTGAATGAGGCGTTTATTCCTAACTTTCTCAAACCTTCCGCCGCAGCTTCACATATGCTTTTTGTTATATCTTCGTAGCTCATATTTCCGAAGCTTTCCCTGTCCGCTATAATTTCCCAGCCTATCTGGGTTTCATCAAAGTATATGGCACCACCGCCCGTTATTCTTCTGTTTACCTCTATACCTTCCCTGTTTACGTATTCAAGCCTTACTTCCTGTTCAACCGCTTGGTGGTATCCTATAAGAACACACTCGGGTTTAAACTGCAGGAATCTTATAGTGTTTGGAATTTTTCCTTCCGCTTTGAGCTCAAGTAAAACACTGTCAAGGGCTATATTTTCATAAGCAGGTCTTTGACCTGTATATATAACTCTCCACATATTTCCACCCCTCAAGAGGTTTTTACTAAAATCTCTACAAGAAGGTTATCCGACTCCATAAGAAATTTTTATCATAGATTAAGAAGAAGCTAATCCTAAAATCATCCCTATGAAAGAGGAGTTTGATTTTCCCCTTGACCTGGCACAAAAGTGTGTAAAGTGCGGACTCTGTAAATCGGTCTGTCCCACATACCCTTTTAGGGAAGAAGAAGGTGCCTTTGCCCGCGGAAGGCTTGCACTCGCGGAAATGGTAATAAAAGGGGAACTTCCCCTTACCAAGGAAGTTGTCGCTCAGTGGAACGAGTGTGCTATGTGCAGAAGGTGTGAATGGATATGTCCTAACGATGTTCAATATAAGGAAATACTCACCCGTGCGAGAGAGATACAAAACAGGGAAATGGGAAAAGACTTCGTATCGGAGGCGGGACTCAAAAGCCTTGAGCTTATGCAATCAAAAGTAGGAAGGGTAGCCCTTAAGGTTGCGGGAATTTTATCAAAACCTCTGCCCAAGGAAATAAAAGTTCCTCTCCCGACGGGAGGTGTTAAATTTCTGCCTAAACCTTACGGAAAACCATTCGGTATAAGGGGAAAGACCTTTAAAGCAAAGGATGAAAAGAAAAAGCTTCTCTTCTTTACGGGATGCATGATAGACGTCTTTTACGGAAAGACGGGGGAAAACGTTATAAAGGTTCTAAATAAGTTGGGATACACCGTTATCGTTCCCGAAGATATTAAGTGTTGCGGAGCTCCTCACCTTTATCACGGAAATACCGAAGCTTTTGAGAAGCTGAAGGAGCATAACCTTAAGGAGATGGAAAAGTATGAATACGATGCCATAGTTGTAGCATGTCCTACCTGCGGGGGAGCACTTAAAGAAGACTACGGAAAGGATTGGAAAGTTTACAGTTTTACGGAGCTTCTGTCCGATGAAAGGATAAAGTTCAAAGGAAAGGGAGAGAGGGTTACGGTTCACGTTCCCTGTCATTACTATACCGCTATGAAACTGAATCCCAACAACTTTTATAAAGTCCTTGGGAAGGTTGACAATGCGGAAACCGTTAAGGCTGAAAAAGCTCAAAGCTGTTGCGGATTTGCGGGTCTCTTTTCAATAAAGAATCCCGAGCTCTCGGAAGAAATACAGAGGGAGAAGATGCTTGACTTCAAAAAAACGGAAGCGGATTACATAGTTACGGAGTGCCCGGGATGTGTATTACAGCTACGTGATGGAGCAAAGAAGTTTAAAAATAAACAGGAGGTTAAACACATAGCGGATTACCTTGCGGAAAGGCTTTAATAGTTTCTATGGCTGAATTGATTATGATGTGGGGGAGATTCTCGGAAAATGCCTTCTTCCCCGAGCGGATATTTTTTCTCGTTTCCGAGCCTTATTACCATTGGATTGAAACAACAAGGGAAAGGCCGAAATACGACTTTAAAGAAAGCGGTTTTAGACAATTTGTAGACCCCTCTTCGGAATACATAATAACCGATGCTCTTCTGATGTTCGGGCTTCAGTATGCGAATAACTACGAGGAACTCATAGAGAGTTTGAATCCCGTAAGGCTCATGGTGAGGATGGAACCCGGAAGCTTTCTCGGAATGAGTCATCACTTTTTGGGTGCACCCTTTGAAATAGAAAAGGATGAAGTGTTAAGGGAGTTCCTGAATATGGCAAGGAAAAAACTTGAGGAAAATGGCTTTAAGCTCGGTGTGGTAATTAACGCCTTCAACAGGTCTTTAGGCGAGAAGGCTTTATCAAACTTAAAAAGAATAAAAAACCTTGAGTTTAGATTTTTTGAAGGATTTTAAAAATGGTAGGCGCGGGGGGACTTGAACCCCCGACCTCCGGCGTGTCGGGCCGGCGCTCTCCCACTGAGCTACGCGCCTTAACGAGAATAATATTATCACACAATATAATTATAAGATGTGTTTATATCTAGTTCTTAACGAAGTAGATGAAATAAAGGAGAATAGAGCGAGAGCATAATGGAGAGAACGAAAAGGAGGATGCCAAGATAAGGGAATGAGAGAATAGCGATATGGGCAGATAGAGAGGATAGAGGAGTATTTCAAAAAGGTGGAAAGAAGACAAAGAGTTCCAGCGAAAGTAAAAGCAATATCGGGAGCAGGAATGTAGTGGAAAGGTTCTTTAGACATTTAAAGCACAGAATGAAAGCTTTTTACAAGCGTTTCCCTCACAATTCTAAATACGAAACCGTTTGGTCTTGGATTGCTGCGTTCTTCTTCATTAAATCATTCTTCTCCAAACCCTAAACTTGGCATTCGCA
>CAYRMG010000011.1:0-37774 GCA_964425585.1 uncultured Aquifex sp.
GTAATCTTTGAAACATAAAACATTCTACTCCTCCGTGAGTGATTGATTACTTATTAAGTATAATCTAAAAAGAAGTTAAATTTAAAATAACGGAATTATGGAAGAAGTAAGGATAGAAAGTTATGATACACTTTACGATATATGGCTAAGGCTAAGGGAGGAGCTCGGGGAGGAAAAAGCCCTAATGGTTGTAAACAATATCTCAAAGGAGTTTATAGTTAAAGAAGCAAAAAAGGACAAATACGTTTTTGATAAAATTCTTATAAAGGAAATTCTTAAAAATTCAAGGGGAGAAAGATATATAAAGGAACAACTGTTGTGGACTATATCTTTCCTGGAGGATGTTATTAATCTTTCCGATAAGCCCTCCATAAATTTTGATTACAGAAAGTGTCTATTTTGGAAACATTTAAAGAAGTTAAAAAAGCGAAGGTTGAGAAAGGAACTTTTAAGTGAGATCCTTCAAAACCACAAAACGGTTCATATAATGGCAAAAAGGTTTTACGAGGAAATAAAGGAGAAAAACTATATAAGTGCCTATTTTTATTACCAAAGCTGTATTAAGTATTCCTATGCTCTTATTTCCCTTTTATCTACTATAAAGCTAAAGGAAGCGGAGTATAAACTGAAGAAAGACCCTCTTACGGGACTTCTCAGCAGGCGCTTCCTTTTACCGATATTTGAAGATGTTCTGGAGCTCTCAATGTATACGGAGATGCCTTTTTCCGTTGCCTTAATAGACCTGGATGACTTTAAGAAGATAAACGATACCTACGGGCATCTGGTAGGTGACTGCGTTCTTAGAAACGTTGCAAGAATCATTAGGAAGATTCTGAGGAAGTCAGATTACGTTTTTCGTTACGGAGGGGAAGAATTCCTTGTTCTGCTTCCATCAACGGATTTAGAAGATGCTGTAAAAATTCTTGATAAACTCAGAAGAACTATAGAGAATACAGAACTTGAATGTGAAGGCAATAGAATAAAGGTCACGGCAAGTATAGGCGTGTGCAGTGATATCTATTCGGGTAATAAATCCCCGGAATACTACATCAACTGTGCAGACCAGAAACTTTATGAGGCAAAGAAAGAAGGGAAGAACAGAGTCGTTTTTTAAATTCTTCCGGGTTTATTCCTAACTCTTTAAGGGAAGTTATACGGGTTTTCAGCTCTCGGGCATCCAATCCCAAAATTTTTCCTGCAGTATCGTAATCAAAGTATTTATAAACACTTCCGTGAATGAGAAAAGATTTCTTCATCGTTCTCATTGCAAGCGCTACGATTTTCTTTCCTTCCGATGTCTTTAATTCACCGAAGGTAGGGAAGAAGAAGCAGAAGTATTCATCGGTGTTGTAAGATTTATTGCTCTCAAGAAACACTTTTACACCTAACTCTTTAAAAACATTTATGAGAATATCTGAAAACTCCCTGTATATTCTGATGGGTGATTTCCCATTTCTGTAGCCTATAACTGAAAAGCTTATATCCCATCCGTGAAGAAGGGCACCGCCGCCCGTAGGTCTTCTCACAACCTTAACGGGAAAATCTCTAACATCCTGATTTTTTCCAAGACTTATACACACCTCCTTCCACTCGTATATCCTAAAAGAGGGAGGTATACTTCCCCTCTCAAGTTCAAGAAGAAGCTCCTCATCCCTTTTCATATTCTCTTCAGGAGAAAGAATCTCAAAACCTAAAAATCTCATAGGGAGTATATCTCTCTTAGAATTTCTTCTCCCCCTGCCTTCAAAAGTTTGTGAGCCAGGCGCTTTCCCACTTCTTTAGCCTCTTCAACACTCCCCGTTTCTTCCCCCTCTATAAATCTCTCGGCATTAAGGTCTGAGATAAAAGCCCTTAGCCTTACTTTTTCTCCTTCCACAGCAGCAAAAGCTCCTATGGGAACCTGGCATCCTCCTTCAAGCTCTTTCAAAAAAGCCCTTTCGCACACGGCCGATATGTAGCTCTCCCTGTGGTTGAGGGGTTTTATAAGCTCTTCTATTCTTCCGTCCCCTTTCCTTATCTCAATTGCTAAACTTCCCTGGCCTACCGCAGGTATAAAGTCATAAAGAACTTCCGTAATCTCGCTTTCAAATCCCATTCGCTTTACACCTGCGTAAGCGAGGACTATGGCATCGTATAATCCCTCCTTTAACTTTCTCATCCTGGTGTCAACGTTTCCCCTCAAAACCTCTACCTTTAAGTCCTTTCTTCTTTTCTTTATCTGAACTTGCCTCCTCAGAGAAGATGTTCCAATCTTTGAACCCTCGGGAAGCTCCGAAAGCTTTTTTCCGTCTCTTGATATAAGGACGTCGTAAGGGTTTTCCCGCTTTGTTATAGCACCGAGTGTAAGCCCCTCAGGAATTTCCATAGGAACATCTTTAAGGGAGTGAACCGCAAGGTCTATTTCACCCTCTAAAAGTGCCTTCTCTATCTCTTTAACAAAAAGACCCTTACCTCCTATTTTTGCAAGGGGAACGTCCTTTATCTTATCCCCGGTTGTTGTTATCTTCACAAGTTCAACAGCAACGCCCCAATACTTTTCAAGAAACTCCTTTACATAGTTTGCCTGCCAGAGGGCTAACTTACTTTTTCTCGTTCCTATCCTTACCTTCATGGGGAGTGTGGCGGAAGGGGAGGGATTCGAACCCTCGGTGCCCCAAACGGGGCACACGGCGTTTCCAGCGCCGCGCCTTCGACCGCTCGGCCACCCTTCCTACCGAATAATTAATTATAAAATTTTAACTTCATACTCACAATGCCTTTCTATATCCTTAAACGCTTCGGGGAGCTTATCCAATTCCTCCATAACGATTTCTTTAATTTCCTCAAGGCTGGGGAGCTTCTCTTTTAGCTTTCCATTTTCTACGTATAGCTTTACAAGAGGTTCCCCTTCTCTTTTTTCGTCCCACTTTATCGTCTCGTCGTAAGCCATCTTCTCCTCTTTGTAATACCTGTATACCTGCCTTTTGTAAGGAAAGGTTTTTTTACCCGGGCTGAGCTTATACTTGGGCTTTCCTTCATACTCAACGAGCTTATAGGCTATATCAAAGTAAGGAGCATCCGCAGAGGTTATAAACTTTGTCCCTACGCCGAAGCCATCTATGGGAGCACCTTTTTCCAACCACTCCCTTATCTTATACTCATCCACACCCCCGCTTACAATTATTCTCACGTTATTAAGTCCGTTTTCGTCAAGTATTTTTCTTGCTTCCTTTGTAAGTTTAACGATATCCCCGCTATCTATCCTTATTCCGACCGCAGGAACACCTTCCTTTGCAAGTTTTACCACCTTCTTAACTGCCTCTATTGTGTCGTATGTATCCACAAGAAAAACGGCGTTATTCGGATAGAGCCTTGCAAAAGCCCTGAAAGCATCCTCTTCTTTCTCAAATATCATCACATAGGAATGTGCCATGGTTCCGATGACGGGTATTCCGAACCTTCTTCCCGCTTCAACGTTTGAGGTTCCATCAAAGCCCGCTATAAAGGAAGCTCTCGCGGCAAGTATACCCGCCTCAAGCCCGTGGGCTCTTCTGAAACCGAAATCAACGAGTTTTTTTCCTTTTGCAACCAGATAACTTCTTACCGCCTTTGAGGCTATCATGGTTTCAAACTGCACGGTGTTTATAACCATCGTCTCAAGAAGTTGAGCCTTCGGTATACTCGCCTCAACCTGAACTATAGGCTCGTTCTGAAAGACAATTCTTCCTTCGGGAATTGCATAAATACTTCCGTCAAACTCAAACTCCCTTAGGTAGTCTAAAAAGTCATCCTTAAATATTCCCAGGCTTTTTAGATACTTAATCTCTTCATCCCCGAATTTAAAATTTTCTATTCTTTTTAATAGCGTTTCCAATCCCGCACTTATTAAAAAATTTCTCCTTTCGGGAAGTTTCCTTACAAATAGCGAGAATACCGCTTTTCCCGTTTTCCCTTCATATAGATAGCTCTGTGCCATTGTGAGCTCATACAAATCGGTGCAAAGACCGAGGTTTCCCATAAATAAGAGTTTAAAATTATTGAGATGCTGAAGATAGGTGTTCTCGTTTCGGGAAGGGGAAGCAACCTACAGGCAATCATAGACTCAATAGAGTCGGGCAAGGTAAAGGCGTCCATAGAAGTGGTAATTTCGGATAATCCGAAAGCCCTTGCGATTAAAAGGTGTGAAAATCACAACATACCCTGTGAAGTCATTGAGAGGAAAAACTTCAAAAGTAAGAAGGAATTTGAAGAGAAAATAGCCGAAATACTAAAGGAAAGAAAGGTTGAGCTTGTCGTTCTTGCGGGGTTTATGAGGATATTATCGGGAAACTTCCTGAGGCATTTTCCGAACAGGGTTATAAATATACATCCCTCTTTGATACCCGCCTTTCAAGGATTGAACGCCCAAAAGCAGGCCTTAGAATTCGGTGTTAAGTTTTCGGGGTGCACCGTCCACATAGTAGATGAAAGCGTTGACGCGGGGCCTGTTATAGTTCAGGCTGTAGTTCCCGTCCTCCCCGGGGATACGGAAGAAACTTTGTCGGAAAGAATCCTCAGGTGGGAGCATAAAATACTTCCCCAAACGGTTCAATGGTTTGCGGAAGACAGAATAAAGATAGATGGAAGAAAAGTTATAGTGGAGGGAGCAAAATACGGGGAACTTCCCGTAAATCCCGCACTTGAAATATTCAAATAAGCTGTTGCTGTTTCTTTAAAGCCTTGAGTATTTTCTTTCTTCTGTTCCTTTCCCTCTTTTTCTTTCTTTCACTCGGGGGTTCGTAGTGTTCCCTTCTTTTCAGCTCCGTTAAAATCTGCTCCTGCTCAACCTTAGACTTAAATCTTTTTAACACCTTTTCTATGGGTTCCCCTTCATTTACTATCACCGTAACCAAGTCCTTCTCACCTCCTTACGAAGTTTTAAGTTCATTTAATTATAAAAAAGTTTTTAGAAGAGAAAAAGGGATTAATCCGCCATTAAATCCCTCTTTATCATCTCGGGTGTGGGACACGCCTCGGGAGGCATCCTCTTTACCTTTGATGCGTAATACATAACGGGTATGAGAACAAGGGTAAGGGTTGTAGAACCTATCGTTCCGAATATAAGGGATATGGCAAGTCCGTTGAAAATGGGGTCAAAGATTATCACAAAAGCACCTATTATAACCGCCGCCGCTGTAAGGAGTATGGGTCTTGTTCTTATAACACCCGCTTCCACAACCGCCACGTGAACGGGAAGTCCTTCCTTTATCCTTTGTTCTGCAAAATCAACCAGGAGTATGGAGTTCCTTACGATTATACCGCCGAGGGCTATAAAACCTATCATTGAGGTAGCTGTAAAGAATACGTTGCCCATTATCTTGTCCATAAGCCAGTGTCCCGGAATTATACCGACCAGCGTAAGGGGTATGGGAGCCAGTATTATACCGGGAATTCTAAAGTCCTTGAACCATCCTAGAACAAGGACATACATAACGAACACCGCTACCGCAAAGGCAAGACCGAGGTCTCTGAAAACCTCAAGGGTTATATGCATCTCGCCGTCCCACTTAACGTAAACCCTGTCTTCCATAACGGGTAGGGACATCCAGAGTTCTCCTACCTTTCCGTAAGGGTTTTCTATGTTAAGAATCTTTTCCCTGACGTCCATAATTCCGTAAATGGGTGCCTCTTCCCTTCCCGCAACATCACCTATTACGTATATAACCCTTCTGAGATTCTTGTGATAAATGGTTTCAGGGATGGGCCCCTCTTCAACCTCAACAAGCTCCGAAAGGGGTATAAGTTTTCCTTGTCTGTTGGGAATCTTCACTTTCTTCAGAACCTCTGGAACCCTGAATTTCTCATCAAGCCTTATGATTATAGGAACGTGTTCGGTATCGGTTGTCTGCATTATGCCCGCCTGCCATCCTCCTATTAAGGCCTTTACCGTGTAAACAACCTCTTCCTTTGTAAGGCCCGCAAGTTTTACCTTATCCTCCTTTACCTTGAACTTTATCATAGGAGCGGGATACTCAAGGTAAATACCCTCATCCGTTATAGCCTTTGAATCCTTGAATATCTTGTAAACTCTCCAAGCAAACTCCCTCTGGGTTTTCATATCGGGAGCGTAAACCTCTGCAACTATGGGGGAAAGAACGGGAGGTCCCGGCGGAACTTCTACCACCGCAACATACTTAGCACCGTATTTATCCGCTATTTCATGAACCTTCGGTCTTATGAGTTTTGCAAACTCGTGAGACTGTAGGTTCCTGTCGTGCTTACCTACAAGGTTTACCTGAATTTCCGCAAGGTTTGATGCCTGCCTGAGGTAGTAATGTCTTACAAGACCGTTAAAGGTAAAGGGAGCGGCGGTTCCGACGTAAATCTGGTAATCGGTAACGATTGAGAAGCTTCCCACGTAATCCGCTATTTCCTTTGCAACCTTGAAGGTGTCCTCAAGGGTTGTCCCTTCGGGCATATCAAGGACTATCTCAAGTTCGGACTTGTTGTCATAGGGGAGCATCTTAACGAGAACGTGTTTTGTCGCTATCATTCCGACAGAAGCTCCCATAAGTCCGAGAACAAAGAGATAGAAAAGATACCTTTTTACTTTGCTTGAGAGAAGTGGATACATTATATGACAGTAAATCTTCCAGAATAGGGTTTTTCTTATGTTTACTTCGTGAGCTTCCCTTTCTTTTTTGAGTATGTGGTAAGCAGCCCAGGGTGTGACTATGAAGGCAACAAGGAGTGAGAAGAACATAGCTACCGATGCGTTTATCGGAATAGGACGCATGTAGGGCCCCATCATACCGGTGACGAATGCCATAGGCATCAGTGCGGCTATTACCGTAAAGGTTGCGAGGATTGTCGGGTTTCCTACCTCGTCTGTTGCGTGAACTATGGCATCCCTCGGCGGGAGTTTTTGCATCTCAAACCATCTGTGTATGTTCTCAACGACGACTATAGCGTCATCAACCAGAATACCTATTGAGAATATAAGGGCAAACAGTGTAACACGGTTGAGGGTAAATCCATACATCTCGTTAAGGAACAGTGCGATTGACAGGGTTACGGGAACCGCAAGACCTACGACGATAGCTTCCCTTACACCGAGCGATACCGCTATCAGGAGAACCACCGAGAAGGTAGCTATGAATAGGTGTTCAAGAAGTTCCATAGCCTTCTCTTGAGCTGTTTCACCGTAGTTCCTCGTAACCGTTATGTTTACGTCTTTCGGAATTACCTTACCCTTAAGATGTTCTACAAACTCTATAACCTGCTCCGCAACTATAACCGCGTTTGTTCCCTTTCTTTTTGATACAGCTATCGTAACCGCAGGATAGATTTCTCCCGGTTTTCCTTCTATTCCTTTATAAGTGTGTGCTTCACCTACTCCGAAAAACACGTAATCCTTTATTTCCGAAGGACCGTCAACAATCTTTGCAACATCCTTTAGGTATATCACCCTTCCGTTTCTTACTCCGACAACAACGTTCTCAACATCTTTGACAGACTTGAAGAACACTCCCGTCTTTACGAGATACTCGGTATTACCTTTATTTATCTTTCCGCTTATTGCTTGAGCGTTTGCACTTTTTAGTATCTTCGCAATGTAAAGGGGTGATATTCCGTATGCTTCCATTTTCTTCGGGTCTAAGATAATCCTTATTTGTCTGGGTCTTCCGCCTACGAGGTAAACGTTTGCAACGTTATCAATCTTTTTGATTTCGTTTTGTAGGGTCGCCGCAATTCTTCTTAGGGAATACCAGTCGTAATTTTTACCCCAAAGGGTTAAGGTAACTATGGGAACGTCGTCTATGGACATTAATCTAACAACAGGGGGAAGCACCACGCCCGGGGGTGCCATATCAAGCGCGGACATCATTTTTGAGTTAAGGTCAACGAGTGCCTTCACCGGGTCTGTTCCGACGTAGAACCTTGCGGTTACTATTCCCATATCGTTGAGGGATGCGGAATAAATATACTCTATGTCCTTGAGCTCCCAGAGCTTCTTTTCAAGGGGGAATATAACTCTTGCCTCAACCTCCTCGGGTGTGGCTCCCGGGTAAGGAATGAAGATATCCACCATAGGGACGACAATCTGGGGTTCCTCTTCCCTCGGTGTTGTAAGAACCGCAAAAAGTCCCAGGGAAAGGGCAACCATTATAAGTATAGGGGTTAACTTTGAGTCTATAAAGTAGTGAGCCAATCTTCCCGCAAACCCATACATCCGATTAACCTCCTACTTTACATCCATCACAAGCTTTTTCTATTCCTTCAACGATTATCCTTTCTCCGGGAGAAAGACCGGCAAGAACCTCGTAATAACCGTTATACTCCCTTCCCAAACGAACCAACCTGAGCTTTATAATTCCTTCACTATCAACCACCCACACACCCGTGAAGTCCCATCTCTTGAATACAGCACTCTTGGGAATTAATACGGTAGGTTCTTCTACCTTTTCAATCTTGAACACCTTCGCAAATAGACCGCTCTTTACCTCGTTGCTGTTTATGAGAGCCTTTACCTTAAAGGTTCTCGTCATAGGATTTACGGCAGGTTCAACTTCTACAACCTTCGCTATGTAGGTCTTTTTAAGAGCTTCAACGTAAACCTCAAGCTTGTCCCCTTCTTTTATTCTTCCGAAATACTTCTCGGGGAATGCCACCTCAACTTTGTAGGGTTTTCTCTCAAGGACGGCAAGGGGCATTCCCGGCCTTGCTATATCTCCCTTATCAACGAGTTTGCTAATCACGTATCCGTCAAAAGGAGCCCTTACCTCCGCATAAGAGAGCTGAGCCCTTGCGGAGTTGTAAGCCTCCCTTGCAACTCTTATTTCAGCTTTTGCAGCTTCCAGTCTGGCTTTTGCAGCCTTGAATCTTGCTTCCACCTCGTCAAACTCTTGCTGGGTTACGGCACCTTCCTTTAGGAGCTTTTTAAACCTCTCGTAGGTCTTTTTAACCGCTTCGTAATTCGCCTTAGCGGCGAGGTAGTTTTTCTCAGCCTGGTGTATTCTCTGTTTCATTATGTTTACTTGAGCCCTTATATTCCTCGGGTCTACAACAAAAAGGGTTTGACCCTTCCTTACAAAATCCCCCTCCTTAAACCTCACATCAATCACATAACCCATAACCCTTGTTGATATCTCCGCCCTGTCCCCCGCAACTATCGTTCCCGTATAGGCCACGGGAACTTCTTTGACAACCTTAACGGGTTTAACGACCACACCGGTGATTATTTTTCTTTCCCTCTTTATCTCTTTAGCCTCTATCTTTTCGTGAAATACTCCCGCAAGCCAAAGTATGGTTATGAATATGGGGATAAAGAGAAATACAAAGTATTTCATAAAGGTTCTCATCTTAATACCTCCTCTTTAAGTATTCCCGCGGAATATAGGGCTTTTGCATAAGCTATATGACAATCCCTCAAGGCTTTCACATACTCAAATCTCGCCATATCAAGCTGAGTCTGGGCATCCAGAAGGTCAACCATTCTGGCCATACCTACCTCATAGCGCTTTTTTATAACCCTTACAACTTCCTTAGCTTCTTCCATTCTCCTCTTTGCAGACTCAAGGGATTTTAAGGCGTTCTCATACCGGGTGTATGCCTCCTCTATCTGGAAGTTTATGGCCTTTGCTAAAAGTTTTTTTCTACTTTGGAGTGCCCTTCTTTGCTCCTCAACGCTCTTTATCTTGTGAAACGTGCTTCCTCCGGTGTTGAACTGCCACTTTACACCGAAACCGAGGGTATACCCGTCCCCCTGATTCCCGAAAGGTGTATTCTTATCATACATGGAGTAATTGGCAAAGGCAAATACGTGGGGAAGTATATCCCCGAGAGCGGCTCTTTTTGCTTCCTTTAAAACCTTAAGGTAATAGTCTATAGCCTTATAATCTTCCCTGTTTCTTAATGCCACCCTTTTGAGCTCTTCTTTACTTACCTTCGGGCAAGCTTTTAAATCCTCAACGTCAAAATCCCCGTAGTTTTTATTTGTTATAAGCTCAAGGGCTTTTTTTGCAACCTCGTAGTTGTTCCTTGCCTGGGTGAGCTTTTCTTCTGCCTTTGATAGGTAAACCTTAGCCCTGAGAACATCCGCAAACAAAGCAACGCCCGTTTCGTAAGCCTTTTTTGCAAGCCTCAGGTGTTCCTTTGCATCCTTTAACGAAAGCTTTGCCACATTTATGGCGTTTTTTGCAAGAACCGCATTGGCATAAGCCTCATAAACCTTAAGGATTACCTCTTCTTCCTTTCTCCCGTATTCCGTCCTGCTCGCAATCCATTTATACTTGCTCATTTCCTTAAAAGCTCTCAACTTTCCGCCGAGCCATAAGGGAACCTCAAGGGTTATCTTTGTTTCAAAGTTGTTAACCGCACTCGGATTATTCAGACTGTTCGGGGTAAAGTCGTTGGGTGATATCCTCTCTTGGTTCAACTTTGTAAAGAGAACGTAAGCGGGTATGTCTGTTCTTGAAAAGGTTTCCTCAAGCTTTAGGTTCGGAAAAAGGAGAGCCTTTGCGGATTTATACTCATATTCCTTTGATTTTACTTCCCTCTTATAAGCCTGCAGTTCTAAGTTGCTTTTAAGAGCATCCTCTATAAAAACCTTAAGGGGTATTTCCGCGGAAAAAGCTATCCCGCAAAGAAAAATCAGAAGATACCTTCCCATATCCACCTCCATCCACATAATTATATCACAATATTAGAATATTCTAATATTCTTTTATCCCCACTCAAGTATAAGTTTAACTTCCCTTCCGAGAAAGTCCTTCACAAACCTGCTTCCGCTCCTCCCCAGGCTTTCGGCTCCGAGAAGAGCTACGGCTACGTCTCCCTTCTTTATCTTTTCCAGATTGTCTTCAATAAATCCTAGAATACTTTCTTTGTCCACACCCTTAGAGTCCTGAAGGGTGTCCGCGGGAATTCCGAGAAATTCTTCCGCTTCCGGATTTCCCGCTATTAATACCTCGCTTTTATCGGGCATGAATTCGGTTTTCAGGGTTGCGGTTATCTTTTCGGAGAGTAGCTTTTCTCTGTATTCGTAGGGAACTATGAATGTGGGATTTACAAGGGTTGTCGGCTCCCTCAAAGGTAAATCCCCGAAGGGTTCCTTGAGAATTATCCTCACGTTTTGTTTATTCAAGAAAAGTTTGTCTTTATTTACGTGTTCAATCCTTCCCTTTGCAACACCCCTGATAGAAGAGGAATAGGGAAGGATATAAGAGGGAATAACTTCTTTATTTACCTCAATCTTACCCTCAAGAACCTTCCAGTTCAGGAAGGGAAACTCATACTCTTTTACGGGAATACCCAGTCCCTCAATCTCAAGCCTTATCTCCTTTATAAATAGGCGTTCCTCTTTTGAACCCGGTCTTCTCCCTCGGAAACTTACCAAATCCCATTGAACGGGTGTATCCTTCTGCTTGAAAAGTCCGTATATACAGCCGCAGTAATCTTGTTGGTATATGTCCCTTTCCTTTGAGAGTTTAAACATTTCCTGAGTTCCGCCGCCTTTTCTATAGTCAAGGGCTAAGAACTTTACATTTGTTCCCTTTGTTGCTTCCTCTCCCGCTTTTTTCAGCTGAGGTATGCTTTTTTTAGGACTCATAAGGAGTGTAGTTGTAAGGTATTCACAACCGAGCTCCTTGGCAACTTTTACGGATTTTGTTAACCTGTGGTCAAAGCATATGGTGCATCTTTTACCCCTTTCGGGTTCATCTTCGTAGCCTTTTACCTTCTCAAGCCATTCCTCAACGTCATACTCACCTTCTATGAGTTTTATTCCGAGCTCCCTGCAAATCCTTTCGGTCTCTATATACCTGAGTTTATACTCCTCATACGGGTGTATGTTCGGGTCGTAGAAGTAACCTATTATCTCACTTTCGGGAAAATCCTCACGAAGCTTCTTTATAAAGTAAACGGCATCGGGGGCACAGCAAATGTGAACGAGTATCTTACTTTTCCCCATCTTTCTCCTTCTGCTTTGCAACAAGTATTTCTTCCAGCTTTATAACCTTTGTTTTCGGAACCTTTACTATGGCCTTCTGGTAAGCCTCTCCCTGTAGCTTGGACAGTTCGTTCTGGATAAACTCCATCAGTTGGTCTATTTGCTTTTGCATTTCCTCTATTTGCTGTTTTAGGTTCAGGATTATATCCACTCCCGCGAGGTTTACCCCGAGTTCCCTTGTGAGGAAAAGTATAAATTCAAGTCTTTCAAGGTCTTCATCGGTGTAAAGTCTTGTGTTTCCCTCCGTTCTTGACGGTTTTAAAAGTCCTTCCCTTTCGTATAGTCTCAGGGTTTGGGGGTGTATGTTATACATCTTTGCAACAACACCAATAGTATAGTAGGCCTTTCTTTTTCTCATGGCTAATCACCTCCTTTCAATCACCCTTTCGGGTTTCGGAAGAACTTCTTGAAGTTGCCTGAGAAGCTCTTCCGCCTTCTTTCCGTTTCCGAGAACCTTACTAAAGATGCTATACTTAGGAACGTCTATATGAACTCTTACATACATATCTCCCCTTCCCGAACCTTTTAGCTTCGGCATTCCCCTGCCCGATATTCTGATAAGCTCTCCCTCTTTCGTTCCGGGCGGAATCTTTACCTTTATCTTCTCTCCGTCTATTGTGGGAACTTCTATCTCGGTTCCGAGAACAGCTTCGGGGAAGGTTATGTTAACGTCAACGTAGAGGTCATCTCCCTTTCTTTCAAAAATCTTGTGGGGTTTTACCTTAACAATGATGTAAAGGTTTCCGGATGTTCCCCCGTTTCTTCCCGCATGTCCTTTTCCTTCTACTACGAGCTTTGAACCATCCCTTACCCCGGGCGGAATCCTTACCTTTATTGTCTCCCTTCTCTTTACCGTTCCCCTTCCGCCGCAATTCCTGCACTCTTCGGCTATCCTTCCCGTGCCCGCACAGGTGGGACATGTCTGCCTTACCTGTATAAACCAGTTTCCTTGAACTACCTCACCCGTTCCGCCGCAGGTGGGACACGGTCTTTCGGTTCTCCTGTCGTATCCCGTTCCCTGGCACGATTCGCAGGGAACTTCCCTTTCAACTTCTATAGGAACCGTTGTTCCCTTAAACGCTTCTTCAAGGGTTATCTCAACGGGAACAATTATATCCTCCCCTCTTGTAGCCCTTCTTCTTGCCCTTCTTCTCCTTCCCGTTGCACGCTCAAATATGGTTTCAAAGTCAAAAGGTGTTCCTTCAAAAAACTCCCTGAGTATTTCCTCTATAGGCGGTATGTTTGTCTCCACGTTTTGCTGTGCTCCCGCCCCCTCAAAGGCCGCGTGCCCATACATGTCGTATAACTTCCTCTTCTCGGGGTCTGAAAGAACCTGATAAGCCTCGTTTATTTCCTTGAATTTCTCTTCACACTCGGGTTTCTTGCATATATCAGGGTGGTATTTTCTCACAAGTCTTCTGTAAGCTTTCTTTATCTCCTCCTGTGATGCGTTTCTCGGAACACCAAGAATTTCGTAATAATCCTTCTTCGTTGAAGAAGCCATAACCAACCCTCCGCAATACCGAATTATAACTTAAAATTGAGTGTGTTATTGTCAAGTTCCTAAATCATCTTTTTACTAATAAACGTTTAGGCTTTAAAACTCTTCCCTGTAACTCACCCACTCCTATGAATTTTCCGTTATCATATATTTTTACAAACCCGTTATAAGGTTCACCTTCTATAAGAACACTCTGGCCTTTTAGCACCCTACCCGCAAGAAAGCTGTTTAACCTTACATCGGGTATGAACCTGAGAACGCTTTCAACGGGGATTAGGTAACTTTCGGGATTAGGGGAACCCAGGAACTCCTCAAGACTTACGGCTTCCTCTACGGATATACCGTCTATCTTTGTTCTTCTCAGCTCCTTTACATAAGCTCCTATTCCGAGTTTATCCCCTATATCTTTGGCCAGACTCCTTACATAACCCCCCGAAGAGATTTCGGTTATCAGCTTTGCTTCTTTTTCTTCCGGATTGCAGGAAATTAATTCCAGCTTGTAAATCGTTACCTTTACGGGTTTCAGTTCAACCTTTTTACCTTTTCGTGCAAGCTCGTAAGCTCTTTTTCCCTTTACCTTTTTAGCGGAAAAGGGCGGAGGCTTCTGGAGGATTTCCCCCCTGAATTCTTTTAGGACTTCTTTAAGCCTTTCACAATTAAGCTCGCCTTCGTAAGTTTCTATAACTTTTCCTTCCGCGTCGTATGTATCAGTTTGGGCTCCGAACTTTAAAGTAAAAACGTAGGTCTTGGGAAGATTTGTCAGAAACTGAGAAAAGCGGGTGGCTTTATTTACAAGGAGTATGAGAAGTCCCGTAGCTATAGGGTCAAGGGTTCCCGTATGACCCACCTTCTTGGCTTTTAGCTTTCTCTTTACCTCCTCAACTACTCTCGTTGATGTTATTCCTTTAGGTTTGTCAATTAAAAGAGCCCCGTCCATCAGCTCAGGAAATCCTTAAGGTGTCTTTTCATGGCAAGACTCCTGAGCTTTCTGAGGGCTCTTGTCTCAAGTTGTCTTACCCTTTCCCTAGAAAGCCCGAGAATTTCTCCGATTTCTCTAAGTGTTTTTGGTTCGTTATCCTTAAGACCGAACCTTAGTTCTATTACCTTCCTCTCTTTATCGGTAAGTTTACTAAGGAGCTGGTCTATTTCCTTTTGGATAACCTCCTGGATAACCTTCTCTTCCACCTCGGCGGTTCCGTGCTTGCTGAGGAAATCTATGAAGAATGTATCCTCGTTTTCCCCTACGGGTGCATCAAGGGATAGGGGAACCTTGCAAACCTGCAGATATTTTTCCACTTCTTCGGGTGATACCTTATAACCCTCTTTCTTGAAACGCTCCTCTATTTCCTCTTCCGTTGGCTTTCTTCCGAGTTCCTTCTCAAGCTCCTTCGCTATTATTTGCTTAGACAGTTCTTCCGCTATCTCCTCGGGTGTCGGTTCCCTTTCAAGCTTCTTTGAGAGCTCTCCGTATACGTGGGAAATCCTGTTTATTATGTGGGACTGCTTGAGGGGTATTCTTACAGCACCGGTTTGTTGAGAAAGAGCCTGCATTATAGCCTGTCTAATCCACCAAACCGCGTAAGATATAAATTTAACACCCCTGTCGGGGTCAAAGCGTTTTGCGGCCTCAAGAAGTCCTAAGTTTCCCGCAGCTATTAGCTCGGAGAAGGGAAGGCCGTATCCTATATACTGTTTTGCAACACTTACAACAAACCTAAGGTTAGATTCAACGAGTTTTTTTAAGGCTTCTTCGTCTCCCTGTTTTGCTCTTCTTGCGAGCTCCTTTTCCTCCTCGGGTGTAAGAAGCGGTATCTTTGAAATCCTCTTTAAGTATTGATTTATAAGTTCTTGCTCGGAGTCCGGAACCATCTTCACCCCTCACTCTAAGTCCAGGGTAATAAATATATTTGCACCGTTTCTCATTACAAGGAGCAAGGCCTTAGTTTTTCCTTCAGACCTTAACCTGTTTATTACCCCGTAAAACTCGTTTACATTTCTCACGGGATGGTTATTCACCTTAAGTATTATATCTCCGGGCTGAAGTCCGCTGTATTCCGCAGGGGAGTCGGAGTATATACCTTCAACCAATACCCCGTAGTTAACGCCGAGTTCCTGTTTTTCCTGCGGGGTTAGATTTCTAAGAATAAGTCCCAGGTTCTCGGGCGTAGCCTTCCCCGCTACTTTACTACCCTTTTCGGGAAACTCACCTACGACCGCTTTGAGATTTAACTTCTTTCCGTTCCTTATTACCGTTATCGTTATCTCTGTCCCCGGTTTCGTCTTCATTATTGTAAATTGCAGGTCTCTTGCATCTCTTATTCTCTTTCCGTTAACCGCAATTATAACGTCTCCGACTTTAAGACCCGCTTTTTCCGCAGGGCTACCCTTCACAACCTGTGAAATGATTACACCTTCCCTTACACCGAGAGCTTCGGACATATCGGGAGTTATATCTTGGATTACAACACCGAGCCATCCCCTTATTACCCTCCCGTGCTGTATTATTTGCTCCATAACCCACTTTGCGAGGTTTATAGGTATCGCAAAACCGAGACCCTGAGCACCTGCTATTATCGCGGTATTAATTCCTATAACCTCACCTTCTATGTTTACGAGGGGCCCTCCTGAGTTTCCGGGGTTTATCGCAGCGTCGGTTTGAATAAAGCTTTCATACTGGGTTATACCGATACTCCTCCTTAGTGCGGATATAACACCCATCGTCACTGTTCTCTCAAGGCCGAAGGGATTTCCTATTGCAAAAACAACCTGCCCCACTTTCAACTTGCTTGAATCTCCCAGTTTTGCAACCCTGTCCTCTATATCCTCAATACCCTTTGCGGGTATTTTTACCACCGCTATATCCGTCTTTGTGTCAATACCAACTATTTCACCTTTTTTTTCGGTATGCCTGTCAAGCTTAACGATAATCCTCACCGCGTTTTTTACAACGTGGGCGTTTGTAAGTATATACACAATTTCCTTATCCTCATCGTATCTCACTATTACACCGCTTCCTATAGCCCTCTCTTTTCTTTTGAAAGGTTTGTTAAACCTGAAGGGAAAGTCAAAGTCAAAGGGAAACTCGGGTATGGGAAACTGAGCCTTTTCCTCCTTTACAACGAATATCGTCACGACGGAAGGTGAAACTTTATTAACCAGCTTTGTTATCTCTTCTTGCAAGTCCTCAAGAACACTTCCAAAGGATAGGGCTGCTATAAGGATTATTGATAAAAGTAATTTCCTTACCATAAACTTAATTGTATCATTTAAACTGATGGGGAAAATTGTTGAGTTTCCTTTCGGTGATGAACCCGAGAAAAAAGAGAAAGAAAAAGGTAATAATCCTCAACCTTTGAATGAGAAGGATTTTGAGGAGCTTATCAAACCCTTCACGGAAGGGTTAAAAAAGCTTTATCCTTCTCAGGTGAAAGAGGTTAAAGGAATTGTAGGCCTAGGAGAAAAGAACGGGAGTGAGAAATTCGTTGCAGGTCTTCTTATATGGGAAAGTTTCAAATATCCCCATCCCGTTGTATCCAGCTTCATAGCTGTTTTCAAAAATAACATTCTTGAGAAAATCTCGTTCCTTGAGGCTAAAAATAACTACTGGGACTGGAAACTCCTTTTAAAAACATACAAAGATAGATTTAACACCGATGAAATTTTCAAAGGTCTTCAGGAACTCAAGAAGAACTTTCTGAAATAAGTTTGTTTTTATTATCCACATTAGTAAGTTTATGTTAACTTACTGATTTAAATCATACTTCTGGCACTTCCTGCGGATTTTAAAATTATACTTTAGTTAGAACTTTCTAACCTACGGAGGTAGGAAAATGGACGCTGTTCTACTTGCAAGGATACAGTTTGCATTAACCGCTATGTATCACTTTTTATTCGTTCCTATAACTCTGGGTTTATCCGTTTTACTCGCTATCTTCTGGACTAAGTGGGCGAGGGAAGAGGACGACGAGAAGCGACTTCTCTACGAAAGGATAGGTAAGTTCTGGACAACACTTTTCGCCATAAATTTTGCAGCGGGCGTTGTTACGGGAATTGTTCTTGAGTTTGAGTTCGGAACCAACTGGTCCGAATACTCAAAAACCGTCGGGGATATATTCGGTGCACCCCTTGCCATAGAGGCTATATTTGCCTTCTTTCTTGAGTCGGTTTTCCTCGGAGTTCTCCTGTTCGGAAGGGAAAGGGTAAGTCCTAAGTTTTACGCTTTTTCCGCGTGGATGGTTGCCCTCGGAACGAATCTTTCCGCCCTTTGGATACTCGTCGCCAATTCATGGCAACAGACTCCGAGAGGCTTTTACATAGAAAACGGTGTCGCACGTCTCAGTAGCTTTCTTGAGGCGGTTATTAATTACTCAACTCCCTTCAGGTTCACCCATATGTTTCTTGCGGGATTGATTACCGGGGCTATCTTTGTCGGTGGTATTTCCGCCTATTACATTCTAAGGAAAAAGCACCTTGATGTTGCCAAGGAATCCTTTAAGATAGCGGTAACTCTCGGTATGGTTGCTTCTTTACTCCAGATAATAGCGGGAGACCTCCACGGTTACCAGGTTGCAAGAACCCAACCCCTTAAGCTTGCTATGATGGAAAACAAATGGGAAACGGAAGAAGGAGCTGGCCTTGAAATTGTCCCCGGAATAGAGATTCCGAAGCTTTTGAGCATACTCGCATACCACAGCCCCGATGCAAAAGTTTACGGTATTCACGACCTTGTGAAGACTTATCAAAAGATAGCAAAGGGAGAAGAAGTAAAGGAAGATGAACTCCCGGAGCTTTGGCTTGACCCCAGGCAGTTCTCGGGGAGAGCATCTCTCTACATAACCGAGAAGGACCTGCCTCCCACCTGGATACCCTTCTGGAGCTTGAGGGGTATGGTATTTCTCGGGTTCTTCTTTGCATTCATAACGACCTGGGGCTTTTTCTCAACGATACAGAACAAACTTGAGGATAGAAAGCTTCTTCTTAGACTGTTCTTAATATCAATACCCCTTCCTATAGTTGCAAATATCTTGGGATGGGTAGTTGCGGAAGTCGGAAGACAGCCCTGGGTCGTTTACTATATTCTCCAGACAAAACACGCGGCTTCTCCCCTTCCCGCGGGTCAGATACTTTCCTCAATAATCCTGTTCACCCTTATATACAGCCTTGTCTTTGCCCTTTTTGTAGGTCTTATGGTTTACAAGGTTAAGAAAGGTCCCGAAATCAGTGCGGAGGTGGCATGATGGAACTTCTGCCCGTTATTTGGTTTATTCTAATAGGCTTTATAGTTGCAATGTATGCGGTTCTTGACGGTTTTGACCTCGGGGCAGGTATAGTTTACCCCTTTGTTTCCAGAACCGAAGAGGATAAGAGATATATCCTTAACGCTATAGGTCCCGTATGGGATGCAAACGAGGTATGGTTAATTCTCGCGGGCGGTGCTCTCTTTGCAGCCTTCCCCGTAGCTTATGCAACACTCTTCAGCGGTTTATACATACCCTTTATTCTCATATTATTTATGCTCATACTCAGGGCTATAGGGCTTGAATACAGGGGAAAGATGCCCACTCCGTTTCTGAAAAAGGTAATGGACGGCTTTTTCGTTTTCGGAAGTTTCGGAGCCACATTCCTCTTCGGTCTTACGCTCGGAAACGTAATAAAGGGACTTCCCGTTAAGCTCGTTGAAAAAAACCTATACGGGGAAACTATAAAAACCTATATGCTTTGTGCCGACAAAGAATGTTCCTACACGGGTATTCTCATAAACATTCTTGACCCTTACGCTCTCCTTATAGCACTCCTCACCCTCAGCTTTGTGGCCATGCACGGTTCCATATACATAGCGATGACCGCAGAGAAAGAACTTTCGGAAAGGGCCTCAAGTTTTGCTAAAAAACTCTGGTTTGATACCGCAATTCTTTACCTTATTGTTCACGTTCTTACGATGATTTACCATCCTCAGCTCATTCATAACTTCTTCATAAGAATGTTCATATTTCCCGTCCTTCCCGTGGTTATCGTAGGATACCTTACGGTAATTCTGGCTTTAAACAAGAAGCGCTTTTCCCTCGCATTTTGGTCTTCATCGGTAACAATCCTGGGATTCATAGCCATGGCTTTTATAAGCATATTCCCGACTATTGTTCCTTCAATATACGATAAAGACCCCTTCGGAAATCCCGTAAACTCCCTTACGGTTTATAACTCCGCTTCTTCGGAGACCACCCTCAAGGTTATGCTAATAGTCGCACTCATAGGCGTTCCTCTCGTTTTAGCTTATAAATTCTTCGTTTACAAGATATTCTGGGGTAAGGTAAAGCTCCCGGAAGAAGGGGGTTATTGAGCTTTCCCCTTGACTCCCTTCTTTCCTTTCGTTTTATAAATCTCTATGAGGTATCCCTCCTATCTTACCCTATACGAGAGCGGAGAGCTTGAAAGGAGGGTAAATAAAGCGCTTGAAATGCTTAAGGAATGCAGGGTTTGCCCCCATAACTGTAAGGTTAACAGGCTTGAAGATGAAAGGGGTTTTTGTAAGGTTGGGAGATACGTTGTAGTTTCCGATTACTTTCCCCATTTCGGCGAGGAATTTCCCATAAGGGGATACAGGGGTAGCGGAACGATTTTCTTCGGATACTGCAATATGCGATGTGTATACTGCCAGAATTACGACGTGAGCCATCTGGGGAAGGGAAGAATAATGACACCAGAAGACCTTGCGGACGCCATGCTTGAACTTCAGGAATACGGGTGCCATAACATAAATCTCGTCACCCCCTCCCACGTTGTTCCTCAGATACTTGAAGCTCTCTTAATAGCGGTTGAAAAGGGTCTCAGAATTCCCATAGTTTATAACACTTCCTCTTACGACTCCCTTGAAACTATAAAGCTTCTTGACGGAATAATTGATATATACCTTGCAGACCTAAAATACCTGAACGAGTATTACGGAAGGAAGTATTCAAAGGTAAAGAAATACCCCGAGGTTGCAAAGGAAGTTATAAGGGAAATGTATAGACAAGTTGGGAACCTCAAGGTTGATGAAAGGGGCATAGCCCTTAAAGGTCTTTTAATAAGACATCTCGTCCTTCCTAACGATATATCAACTACGAAGGAGGTTATGGAGTTTCTGAGAAGCATAGACGATAAACTCGCGGTTAACGTTATGAAACAATACTTTCCCTATTACAAGGCCTGGGATTATCCCGAGCTTTCAAGAAGGATAACAGAGGAGGAATACAGTCGTGCCCTTGAACAGGCAAAAGGTTTTAATCTTGTCTTGGATTAAAATTTAGTTATGGAAGTAACCTTTATAAGTGCTTTTATCGCCGGGCTTTTATCCTTTTTGTCTCCGTGTGTTCTTCCCGTTATACCCGCATACCTTTCTTACATTTCGGGTGTAAGTATCACGGAGATTGAAAAATCCCGGAAGCCGGTTAATATAAAGATTTTCCTATCCGCCCTTTACTTTGTTCTTGGTTTTACCCTTGTTTTTACGGGATTGGGTGCGAGTGCAACCTTTGTGGGACAGCTTCTCCATGATTACCAAGACTGGGTTATAAGGATAGGAAGCGGGCTCGTTATATTTTTCGGCCTGCACTTCTCGGGATTATTCCTATGGAAACACTTCCCGAAGGCATACATAGGTGCGGGTGCCATACCCGTTGTTTTATACCTTACGAAAGTTATAAATAAAGAGGAGTTTTTTAACCTGCTTTTTGCCTACGCAGTTGTTTTCATACTTTATCTCTTTAAGGTTCACGAATTTTTATACAGACAGCTAAAGATAGAGGCAAAAACCGAGCTTTCATACGTAGGAGCCTTTTTAATGGGGGTTGTGTTTGCCTTCGGATGGAGTCCCTGCATAGGTCCCGTTCTCGGTTCTATACTATTTCTCGCATCTCAACAGGAAACCGCATCTCAAGGAGCTCTTTTACTCTTTACATACTCCTTGGGTATGGGAATACCCTTTATTCTTTCGGGACTTTTGTTCGGGCTTTTCCTGAACTTTGTAAAGAGCTTCTCAAAGTTCTTCAAATACGTTGAAGTAGCGGGTGGCATTCTTCTTATAAGTCTCGGTATACTCCTGGCACTTGATAAGCTATCGCTCCTTGCCGATATAACTTTTTAACTTCTCCTCAACTATTTTTATATCCTCCTCCGTATCAACCCCGTGGTAGTAATTTTGGGTTATAAGAACCTTTATCTTTATGCCTTCTTCAAGAAGTCTTAACTGTTCAAGTCCTTCTATATCTTCAAGCTTTCCCCTTTTCATTGAACCGAATTTTAGGAGCATCTCCCTCCTAAAACCGTATATACCCACGTGCTTTAAGGGATAAAAGTTATCCTCCTTCCTGAAGTATGGTATGGGAGAACGGGAAAAATAAAGGGCATAACCCTTTTTATCAATAACAACTTTAACGTCTTGGGGTCTTTTGTATGCATCTTCATCCTTTACAGCAAGGGTTACGACCTTTTCCCCTTCCTCAAGGGCTTTAAATATACTTTCTATGTCGTCTTTGTAGGAAAAAGGTTCATCTCCTTGGTAGTTTATTATGAGTTCCGCATCCGTATCCCTTACTACGTGTAAAACCCTGTCGGTCCCGGAGGGAATATCCGAAGGAGTAAGAACTACCTCACACAGGTCCTCAACTATTTCTTTTACCTTTTCGCTGTCCGTTGCAAGTATAATTTTTTCCCCGGTCTTTTTCAGATTTTCCACAACCCACCTGATTAAGGGTTTCCCGAGAATTTTTCTTAAAGGCTTTTCCTTCAGCCTTGTTGAACCAATCCTCGCAGGAACAACGATAACCCTCTTCATCTCACACGCACCCTTAGATTATTTAAGCTTCCGAAAATCTTAAGCGTTATACCCGCTCCCTTAAAACTTCCATCTATACGGGAAGAAAAGAAATTTTTACTCAGCTTTATAGTTCCGCTTCCTTTCAGCTCCATCCCCCCGTAAAGGATAACCCCGTCAAATCTTATTCCCTTAAAGTTCAAGGCAACTTTATCAATATTAAATCCGCGAACCCTTAAATCCTTCAGCTCAAGCCTTCCCCTTATCTTTCCTTTTAAAACTAAATCTCCCTTAATTTCCCCTAAATCCTTAATACAGGTGTATCCATCCGAAGAAAATACCAATTCACCCGAAGGGTAAACTTTAAGATTCATCGCATTACCTTCGCACAGAAGGCTAACAAATAGATAAAAGGGCTTTATCTCAAGCTTTGCTACGTCAAATCTAAGCGCTTCTTTATTTGAGTAAAAAACTTTACCTTTGTTCAGAATTACCTTAAAAAAGTCTTCGTATACTCTCTCCGAGATTAAAAAAAATTTGTTTCTTTCAAGAAGCTTATCTACAAATATGAACTTGGGAAAGGTTAAAAAAAGAAAAAGGAAAGATGTTAATAAAAGAACGAATATAGAAAGAAAAACGTTAAAAATCGTCTTCTTCCTCATCGGAAATTACCTTTATCTCTTTTTCTTTCTCCTCTTCTTTCTTTTTCTTTGATTCTTTTATCAATTTTTCCGCGAGTTTTTTGTGGGCTTCCGTTATTTTTGAGAGCTCATCGGGAGAGGTAATCACGTAGGGTGTTAAGAAAATAAACAGGCTTGTTCTGTCCTTTTCATCCCTGTCGTATCTGAATAATCTCCCGAAGAGGGGAACATCTCCCAATCCCGGAACCTTCTCCACACTCTTTAGGTTCTTTTTGCTTATTAATCCTCCTATAACCACGGTTTTCCCGCTCTCCACTACAACGTCTGAGTTTAGCTCCCTGTTTGATGTTATGGGAACCGTGTAGTTTACCCCGGAAACCTGGTTTGTGAGATAACCGGTTATCTCCTGGAGCTTCAAGTCTATAACAAGTCTTACAGTGTTTCCTATAATTCTCGGTGTTATGTTTAGTTCAAGCCCTACATCCTTGTAATCGTATGTGATTATGGGGTTTCCGTTTACATCGTATTTTATTCCCGTGGGGAAGGGAACTACTTGCCCCACCTTTATGGTTGCCTTTTGGTTGTCAAGGGTTAAAATCTTCGGATTTGATACAACCTTAAATCCGGTTCCCTGTTCAAGCAAGGAAAAGAGAAATACAAGGTCCGGAAAGAAGAAATCTATCCCGCCGATGCTTACGGTAGTTCCCGCTTTTGAAAAAGCCCCCAGTATGAACTGTCCCGACTTAAAAGCGTTATATACATCCTGAAGGGATGAACCCCTGAAGGCCGCACCTCCGTGGGTTCCCAGAATCTGCCACCTTATCCCGCTTTCCAAAATACTTTTTGCGGAAGCCTCAACTACGGTTGCGGTAAGAAGTAATTGCCTTCTTCTTTTGTCAAGCTCCTTTATGAAAGCCTTTACCGCCTCGTATTCTCCTTTTGTTGCAAAGAGTATAAGGGAGTTAGTTCTTTTATCTATACCCATCTTCATACCGCTTCTTAGGGATATCGGCGGAACACCTCCCTTTTTACCTGAAGATTTTGCGGAAGCGGGCTTTATACCCTGAAAAAGGGACTTCAGACTTTCATAAAGTTCCTCCGCGGATATGTATCTCAGGGGAATGACGTAAAAGTTTCTTTCCGACTCCGCGGTTTCGGGTGTGTCTATCTTTTTTACGATATCCTTCAGGATTTTGTGGATTTCCTTAGGGGCATATACTGTAAGGACACCGAGTTCATCAACCGCTCCGAAAACGGTAGGCTCTCCGTATTTTTTGGTTGAGTATGTGGAAAAAGGATTAAGAATTCTCTGAAGGTAAGATGGTTTTACATATCTCAGTGTATAAAGCCTTACCTCTCCTCCCGCGGTTTTTCCGTCAAGCGCTCTCAGTATTTTTCTTATCTTTCTTACGGAATCTCCGTAGTCCGTGATAACGACGGTGTTTGACTGGGTGTGAAAAGCTATTCTTCCGTAGGGGGAAAGAAAAGGTCTCAGCGTTCCCACAACCTGTGAAGCGTTCACATTCCTGAGCTTATAAACTATGGTGACAAGCTCCCCATCGGATGGAGTTTTTACGTTCGTAAAGGGAATACCCTGGTTTGTCGGAACGACCTTTATGGTATCCCCTTCCATTATAACCCCATAACCCTGCGGGGCAACAGCCTGAGAAAAAAGTTCAAGGGCTTCTTTTTCGCTCACTTCTTTGTTTGAGATGAGAATTATCTTGCCCTTTACTCTCGGGTCTATTATCACGTTTTTCTTGAGGAGCTTTCCGAGTTGAACCGCAACGGTTTTTATATCCACTTCGTCAAAGTTTAAAATTACCCCGCCGAAGGAAAACCAAAACAGGAGTATTAATATCAGGAATACGTTCATACCACGTCCCCTTCCCTCGGAAGGAAAAGGATAACACCGGCGCTACTTAGTATATAACCGAGTATAACACTCTGGATATGCCCCGCAAACATAAAAAAGAGGTATCCGAGGAAATACGGAAGGGTTATCAGAGCATAGCTCCAGAAGTATCTTCGCATGGCTATATACCCCCAGTAATTCCCCTCCGCCTTTACGGGAAGAAACAGCTTTCTTACAAGGAACGAAACCCCGTAAGAAAAAACAGCGGAAATTACCTGAGCGGTTATAACGTAGCGGACAAGTTCGGGAACTACAGGCATCTTAAAGTATGGATACAGGATAAAGGCTCCTACAAGGAGAAGCGTGTATCCGAATATGACGGAATATGCAAACTGCCGAGCTCTTTTTATAAAGAGTTTCTTTTTGTCTTGATTAGCTCCTTCAGCCATAGGAACTCTTCCCTTTTTGGTCCCGTAGAAAGCATTATAACGGGAACGCCCGTATACTCCTCTATAAGTCTTATGTATTCCCTGGCACCTTCGGGAAGCTCGCTTATATCCCTTATTCCCTTTGTGCTCCTTTTCC
The DNA here is from genome assembly GCA_964425585.1 of uncultured Aquifex sp. Classification (GTDB taxonomy): domain Bacteria; phylum Aquificota; class Aquificia; order Aquificales; family Aquificaceae; genus Aquifex. The sequence goes on from CAYRMG010000011.1 coordinate 25,342, forward strand.
AGCCCTTTAAGGTTTTGTAAATGGGTTTTACCCTGCTTATATCCGTGTATGATGCGGGGAAGTATTCTATAACCTTTCCGTCAAGCTCGTAAGCAACGCACACCTTTATCTCATCAAAGGAATCAAGGACATCAAGCTTAGTTATTATGAGTGCGTCAAGATTATTAACCTCAACCGCGTATTTGAGTGCTACAAGGTCAAGCCATCCGCAACGTCTCGGCCTTCCCGTTGTTGAACCGTATTCTCCGCCTATTTCCCTTAATCTTTCTCCGAGGTTTCCTTTTAGCTCTGTAGGAAATGGCCCGTCTCCGACTCTTGTGAGGTAAGCTTTTGCTACACCGACGAGGTAAGCGTCGGAAAAGTATTTGGGAGATAAACCCGTTCCGTTAGAAAGCCCCAACGCGGAGGAATTTGAAGAGGTAACGTAAGGATAAGTTCCCATATCTATGTCAAGCAGTGTTCCCTGAGCCCCTTCAAACAGAACACTCTTATCGGTATTCGTAAGGAATCTAAAAACGTCCTTCACGTTATCCTTTATCTCGTTAAATATACTAAGCTGTCTATCGTAAACCTCGTTAATGTCAAGCTCAAACTTCTCACAGAAAACCTTTTCACATATGTTCTTTATGAAATCTATATTTTCCTCAAGAAGACTGTAAAATCTCCTCTCATCGTAAAGGTCGGAAATCCTTATCCCTTTCCTTCCGTATTTAAACATATAAGCGGGTCCTATACCCCTCAGAGTTGTTCCTATACCCTTTTTTCTTTCAAAAAGAGCATCAAGGAGCTTGTGATAAGGCATAACGAGATGAGCCCTATCGCTTATCAAGAGTCTATCTTTAACGGAAAGCCCCTTTCTTTGAAGCTCCTCTATCTCTTCCTTTAAAACCTCAAGGTCAACAACCATTCCTTGGGCTATCACACCGATAACGTGTTCATGGAGTATGCCCGTGGGAAGAAGGTGGAGTATGAATTTCTCCCCGTTTACAACTACGGTATGCCCTGCGTTGCTTCCCCCCTGATATCTTACAGCTATCTCGTAATGTTCCGATAAAAGATCAACGATCTTCCCTTTCCCTTCATCACCCCACTGGGCACCCAGAATAACCAGCTTTTCCATTCACAAACCCCGAGTAAATGATTATAAAACGTATAATTAAAAACCATGAGAAAAAAGTTTTATGTCACGACTCCGATATACTACGTTAACGATGTTCCCCATATAGGGCATGCTTACACAACAATAGCTGCGGACACCATCGCCAGATACTATAAGATGCGGAATTACGACGTTTTTTTCCTCACGGGAACAGATGAACACGGTCTTAAGATACAGAAAAAGGCGGAGGAGCTCGGAATATCTCCCAAAGAGCTTGTTGATAGAAACGCTGAAAGATTTAAAAAATTATGGGAATTTCTGAAAATAGAGTATACGAAGTTTATAAGAACCACGGACTCCTACCACGTTGAGTTTGTCCAGAAGGTATTTGAGGAGTGCTACAAAAGGGGGGACATATACCTCGGTGAGTATGAAGGATGGTATTGTGTAGGATGTGAGGAGTTCAAGAGCGAGGCAGAGCTTGCTGAAGACTACACCTGTCCCATACACCAGAAAAGGTGTGAATACATAAAAGAACCTTCTTACTTCTTTAAACTGAGCAAGTATCAGGATAAACTCCTTGAGCTTTACGAAAAAAATCCCGACTTCATACAACCCCCTTACAGAAGAAATGAAATTATATCTTTCGTGAAACAGGGTCTAAAGGACCTTTCCGTGACAAGACCGAGGGAGCGGGTAAAGTGGGGTATACCTGTTCCCTTTGACCCGAACCACACCATTTACGTGTGGTTTGATGCACTATTTAACTACATCTCCGCCCTTGAGGATAAGGTAGAAATATACTGGCCTGCGGACCTACACATAGTCGGTAAAGATATTCTCAGGTTTCACACGGTTTACTGGCCTGCATTTCTTATGTCCCTCGGATACGAGATTCCCAAAAAAGTGTTTGCCCACGGGTGGTGGACCGTTGAGGGAAAGAAAATGTCAAAAACCCTCGGGAATGTAATAGACCCCTACGAAGTTGTTAGGGAATACGGTCTTGATGAAGTGAGATACTTTCTCTTGAGGGAAGTTCCCTTCGGTCAGGACGGTGATTTCTCAAAGGAAGCCATACTGAACAGAATAAACGGAGAACTTGCTAACGAAATAGGAAACTTATACAGCAGGGTTGTAAATATGGGAAATAAATTCTTGGGAGGAGACGTCAGCGGTGAAAAAGACAAAGATTATGAGGTATTTGCAAGTGAAATAATAAAAAATTACGAAGAGTTTATGGAAAAACTGAATTTTTCAAGGGCTATAGAGGAATCCCTAAGATTTACATCCTACCTCAACAAATACGTTGATGAAAAACAACCTTGGAATCTCAATAAGGAAGGAAAAACCGAAGAACTGAGAAAAGTTCTCTATACCCTCGTTGATGGACTAAACGTTCTTACCCATCTTCTTTATCCGATAATGCCAAATAAGATGAAGGAAGCACTTGCTATGCTGGGTGAAAAGGAACTTTCAAAGGAAGTAAGACCTTACATGAAAGAGACATACAAACTAGGAGAGAGAAAAATATTATTCCCGAAAAGATGATATTCATTTTCCTTTTTCTTATTTCTTTCCTCTTCGGAGAGAGAATTTTCTACCTTATGGGAACTTACCTCATAGTTGATGAGCTCAGAGATAAAGAGATAAAAGTTTACAGATACTTACGGGAACTGGAGGAAAAAATTTCCCACTTTCTTCCGAATTCCGAGGTAAGCAGAATAAACAAAAACGCAGGCATAAAGCCTGCGAATGTATCAAGGGAAACCTGTGAGCTTGTAAAGCTCTCTATAGAAATAGCTCGGAAAACTTACGGATACTTTGACCCGACCGTAGGAAGCTACACGATAAACGGAAGGAAAGAACTCATAAACTATAAAGACGTTATTACTGAAGGTTGTAAAGTATTTTTGAAAAAGTCAGGGATGGCACTGGATTTCGGCGGTATAGGGAAGGGATACGCACTTGATAAGGCAAGGGAGTTTATAGGAACCGAAAAAGGATTTTTGGCCTTATCGGGAGATATGGTTATATGGGGACACTCAAGGGAAATAGGCATCTATAACCCGTTAACTAAAGGTGTTTTAATAAGGGCTGTGAATAAAAGGGATTTGTGCATATCCACCTCGGGAAATTACTTCCGTAAACATATACTCGGAAGTGAAGGGAATAAACTTCAAGTTACCGTAATTCACAACAGATGTGCTATAGCAGATGCACTTGCAACCGCCATATTTGCAGCTCCTGAGGAAAAGGTAAAAGAAATCCTTAAAAACTTTCCCAAGGCCGGGGTTCTTATACTTTATAAGGACGGGAGTATATATATGAACAGAGCCTTCGGGGATTACTTAAAAGATATAAGCATCTTGTGAGATTTCTCATAGAAATAAACTCACAGCTTCGGTTCAATAACCTAAAGCTATTGAAATTAAATCTCAAGTTCATAGGAGGTGTGTGATGAAAAAAGCTTTCCTTTTTTCTATGGCTCTCTTTAGCCTAGTTTTTCCTCAGGAGGAGCTTAAAAAGGAGGTTGAACGGTTAAGAGAGGAGATAAAGGTTCTCAAACAGGAGTTTAGAAACTTGAGATTGGAACTCGTTATTCCCGAAGCTTCCCAGAGGTATGGAGGATACGGTCCCGCCGTATCAAAGGTTTACCAACTAAAGAGAGGTGTATCCATCGGTGGATACGGTGAAGTTCACTTTATAGGAAATGACAACAGAGATCCTATGTGGGAAACGAATTTGAAAAGGGTAATATTCTACTTCGGTTATAGTTTTTCAGAGAAATTGAAATTTAATTCCGAAATTGAGATTGCAAACGCTTATGTGGAAGGCGGAGAGGAAAGCGGTGAACTCGCGGTTGAGTTTGCTTACCTTGATTACAGCTTCAGACCGGAGTTCGGAATAAGGGGCGGTATGGTTCTCATTCCCGTCGGGATAATTAACGAAGTTCATGAACCGCCTACATTCTATACTGTTGATAGACCCTACCTTGAAAGGAATATAATTCCTACAACCTGGAGGGAAAATGGTATAGGCGTTTACGGTGATACGAAACTTATAACCTACAGGGCCTATATAGTAAACGGTATGAAGGCAGAAGAAGGGAAGTTTAAACCTTACGCACCTCTTAAAAAGCTAAGGCAAAACGGAGCAGAAGCCTCAATGGATTCCTTAGCTTTCACAGGTAGGATAGATTTTAAACTTCCGAAAAACCTTATAGTAGGAGCCTCCACTTTTATATCAGGGGTTCAGGATGAAAAAGGAAACAATCTCGGAAATGTATATCTTTTTTCTCCCCATATTTGGTGGCAATACGGCGGATTTGATGTAAGATTCCTAGGGGTTTACACAACCGTTAGCGATGCTGAGAAAATAACCTTAGAGCTTTCTCCCCCGAGCTGTGAGGTTGATAAAAATACGTGTAATGTGTTTCCGAAACGTATACAGGGATTTTACCTTCAGGTGGCCTACAACATTCTCAGACATTTTAATACGGAACAGGAGCTCTACGTGTTCGGTATGTTTGAAAGCTACGATACCCACGCATCAGTTCCATCAGGATATAAAAAGCCCGAAGGTTCGGAGCTCAACGTATATAATTTCGGTATATCTTACAAGCCTCATCCCCTCATAGCTCTGAAAGCGGACTATGTAAGGGAAGACTACAAAGATAAAAAGGATAATAACTTATACCGTGCTGCAATAACATGGATGTTTTGATAAAAGCCCCTGCGGGAGCACCGCCCCTCGGGAGGTGGGGGAGTTTTTTGTTTAATTTTTTTAATGGAGGTTATAAATGCCCGTAAGTGCCATCCTCTTCCTCCTTATTTTTCTTTTTTCTTTCGGTAAGTCGGTAAAGCCCGAAGAAATTCTTAAAGAAATCTATCCCTCTTCTGAGATTGAGATAATTGACAAAATTCTCACACCCGACGAGTTAAAAAAAGCGGAAGAACTTGCAGGGATGAAAATAGATACGCGATTTATTACGTTTTACTTAGTTAAAAAGGAAAATCGTGTTTTAGCCTATGGATACGTTGATATTCACAGGGTGAGAACAAAGCCAGAAGCGGTTTTATACGTTATATCCCCCCGCGGAAAGATAGAACTTGTAGAAATTCTCGCTTTTCACGAACCCGTTGAGTATTTACCTCCCAAAGATTGGCTGGGACTCTTCAAGGGAAAAAGTATAAATAATTTAAGGTTTAAAAAGGATATTCCAAACATAACGGGAGCTACGCTAAGTGCAAGAGCTGTGGTAAAACACGCAAAGAAAGCCCTTGCTCTCTGGAAGGTTCTATTCGGAGGGAAAGAATGAGATTTTTCCTTTCTGCGGATATAAAAAGAAATAAACCCTTGTTTTATGCAATTTTCATATTCAACCTTTTTGGCTTTTTGTTTTGGATTGGCAACTTCTTTTATTACGATGCGGTTTATGGATTATCTCCGAAAAAGCTGAATGTATTCTTTTTCGGGGAGCCCGATTTTCCGCAAAAAGTATCCCTTTCAACGCTTTTTCAGGAAATGCATATATTCCTGTTTATCAACTTCTTTTTTGCCTTTATTCTCTTCTCAATAACCAATTTATTTACCTACAGATTTAAATACTTTTTCACATTTTCCGCATTTATCTTATTATTTTTTCAACCGCTCTCGGACATAATTATTTATACTACGGAGATAAAAGCTTTTCTTTATTTTAAAAGTATTTCTTTTATCCTTTTTCAATTAATAATTTTTACAGTTCTTGTATTAACCACATACAAACTCATCAAGAAAGAAGGCACCGCTCAGGATTTCGGTTTTCTAAAGCTACTTATAGCTATATTTTCCCTATTTGCCTTAACCTTTACCGTAATAAACTTATTCCTTTTTAAGGAAAAACTCGGTTTTAGTCCCGAGAGTGTAAAGGAGTATTATCTCGGAAATCCGAATAAGTTCGTAAAACCGAAAAGCTTTGAGGGACTTGTAAAGGTTATCCATCCTCATATACTGAGTATTCCCGCGTTTTACTTCGCTCTGGGACACTTTTTCCTATTCACGTCCTGCAAAAGAAAGGGCTTAACAATTATCCTTTTGCTTTCACTTCCTCTTTTTGAAAGTTTATCGGGATTCTTCATAAGGTATATTCACCCCGATTTTTCCCTAATTAAAGTAATTACATTCTTTATCTCGTCGGTTTTAACCGTTTTTGCTTCCCTTTACCTTTTCAGGGAATCTTTAAAATCTTAAACGGTTTTAGGTTCCTTTACAGCCTTCAGGGTTTCAAAAATTATGAAGCTCTCCAGAAGGAGTATAATAAAGCTCACGCTGAAAAGGAGGATGTCCCCCTTCATAAGGTTGTTCCAGGCGTTCATTGCCATAGCAAGCGAGGTTATTATGAGAACGAAAATCATCGGAATGGATACAGGCCACGTAGGTTTATTAACGCTTCTGAGATAAAGATATCCGACAAGTAAAGCAAGTCCCGCAAGGAGCTGGTTCGCAGCACCGAAAACAGGCCAGAAAACCATTCCTCCCTTTCCCCCCTCTTTTGAAAGAACAAGAGCCATAGATGTGAAAACCGCAACCCCCGAAGCAATCCAAGGATTTGTCAAGAACTTGAGTCCGTATATCTCTCCCAGTTCGTTCAGTATGTATCTCTGAATTCTTACGCTTGTATCCATAGTAGTTGCTGCAAAGAGAACTATAAGCGTGGCGATAACGGTTTTCCCGAAATCAAGGGAAATTCCCAAGGAACTGAGGAGGTTAGCCCCTCCTTCAACAACTGCGACAATGCTTGAAGACTTTATGGAAGCCCATGAGCTGTAAAGCTCGTGGAACCTTTCCGCAGAGAACATAGCTATACCCGCGGTTGTTGCTATTATCACCGCAAGGGCAAGGGAACTTTCTCCCATAAAACCGAGATAACCGACCGTCCTGGCGTCCGTTTCCTTCTCAAGCTGTTTGGAAGACGTTCCCGAAGAAACAAGGGCATGGAAACCGCTCAAAGCACCGCAGGCTATCGTTATAAAGAGAAAGGGAAAAATCGGGGGAGCTCCCTCGGGGGAAAGATTAACAGCAGGAGCAACTATTTTAGGATTTGCTACGAACGCACCTATGTAAAGAAGAATTAGCAAAACCAGAAGTTGAAGACCGTTAAGAAAATCCCTCGGCTGAAGCAAAATCCAGACAGGAAGAGAGGAAGCAAAGAAAGCGTAAATGAATAATACGATTATCCAGAACATTACAGGCGTAAGCCCCAGACTTTCCGCAACGGGTTTTATATCAATCGGGAATATACTTCCGAGGTATATACCTCCGTAGAGTATAACGAGAAATAGAACCGTAAGAAAAAGGAAGTTTAGCCTGAACTTGTAAACGCTTATTCCGAAGACAACCGCAAGAGGTATAACAAGCCATGCGGGAATTACACTTGTAGGAAACTTCACAAAGAGGAGGGATATAACGTAAGCAAAAACCGCATTAACGAGAATGGCAAGGGCAAGGAGAAGAAGAAGGAATAAAACCCTTGCTTTCTCTCCGAGATACTCCCCCAGAATAGTCCCTATAGATTTCCCTTTATGCCTTATAGATGTTACGAGAGCGGTAAAATCGTGAACTCCGCCTATAAATACCGCACCGAGAACCACCCACAGAAATGCGGGAAGCCAGCCCCATATAACCGCTATTGCAGGCCCGACTATAGGCCCCGCACCCGTTATAGAGGTAAAGTGATGTCCCAATAAAATCCACTTATTTGTCGGAACAAAATCAACGCCGTCGTTTATTTCCTTTGCAGGCGTGGGATTCTCATCTTTAAGCTCAAAAATCTTCTCCGCGAGATATCTTGAGTAAACGAAATACCCGAAAGTGTAAAGTAAAAACGCAACCCCTATTAGGAAAACAGCGTTCATAAAATTTTATTTTAGTGATAATAGTAGTGGCACTTATTATGTTTCTTACCCTTTCTTACTACAGCGCAGACCTAATGCAGGAAACCCTTTCGCTGAAAGAAACCTACAGAAAAGTTTATCTGAAAGAGAAACATGCTCTCCTTCTTGAATCAATCCTTCCCAGAGTAATAGCTCTTTTAAGGAAAGAGGATGCTTCTTATGATGCACTTACAGACCCTTGGGCACGACCTTACGTCTTTGATACCCCAATCGGAACCGTAAGCGTTCAGATAACCGATGAAGACAGATATATAAATCCAAACTACCTCACAAAGATAAAGGGATTAAAAGATGCATTTGAGAGATTGCTGAGAATTCTTGAGATAGACACCTCTCTTCTTGACAAAATCCTTGTGTGGAGCGGTCAAGAAGAAGGATACATTGATACCGAATATCCTATTAAGAAAAATCCCCTTGACTCCGTGTATGAGATAGAGCTCTTCTGGAAAAATAAGGGAGACCTCTACGGGAAGAAAAGGAACCTTGAGGAGATTCCGGGACTTTTTAAGTTAATAACAGTATTCTCCGACGGGAAGGTAAATATAAACACCGCTCCCATTTACGTTCTTATGTCCCTTGACAAAGATATAGACTTTGAACTTGCAAAGAGAATAGCAAATTACAGAAAGGAAAAACCATTTAAAAAAGTTAACGATATTCTTCTCGTTGAGGGAATGAACCTTGATATAGCCTACAGAATAAGTCCTATGGTTAAGGTAAATAGCAGATTCTTTAAGATAAAGCTATCGGTAGATACGGAAGATGTAAAAACAACACTCATAGCGGTTTACGATAGGAAAAATAACACCGTTGTTTATAAGGAGATAAGATGAAAGAGTTTGTATACGAGGGTATAAAGGAAGGAAAAAGGGTAAGGGGTATTCTAAAAGCTCAGGACAGAAAGGATGTAATACGCAAGCTAAAAAGGGAAGGGATAAAGCCCGTAAGGCTGAAAGAAAAAAAAGAAAGGAGTTTTTCTATCTTCAGGAAAAGGGTATCCGATGAGGAAATTGCCTATATCCTTGTGGAGCTCTCTGTTTTACTTTCTTCCGGTATTCCGCTTACAAGAGCCCTTGAGCTTATAACTTCACAGGTAGAAGATGAAGAAATAAAGAGTGCACTGAATCAGGTAAAAACCTCCCTTGAAAAGGGAGAAAATATCGCGGAAGCATTCAAAAAGACAGGTGTATTTCCCGAGTTCCTTTCGGAAATGCTAACGGGTGTCCAGCGCGGGGAAAACCTTGAATTTATATTTAAAGTCGCAGGGGAATACCTTCAGAAGGTTATAGAGTTCAGAAATAAACTTCTCTCTTCCATAACTTACCCTTCTGTGATAATTCTCTTCAGTTTTATATCTCTTTTTGTAGCGGTCAAGTTTGTGGTTCCAAAAATCTCGTCCGTTCTTGAAAGTTTCGGAAAGGAACTCCCTACAATAACAAAGTTTATTTTGCTATTTTCGGACATTCTTACGATTCTCATACTTACCACTCCCCTTTTTCTTTTTCTCTTTTATCTTCGTGAAAGATTTATATCAAGGGAAAAATTACATAAATTATTCCTGAAAATACCCGTAATCGGGAAAGTAAGCTTATACTTTAACCTCTCAAGATTTGCAAGGGTTCTTTCCATGCTTCTTGAAGCAGGTGTTCCCCTGAATACAGCCCTTCGTATATCCGTAAAAAGTTTATCAAACCTTTACCTCAGAAGAAAGTTTGAGGAGTTAATACCTCAAGTTGAAAGGGGAAAAAGTTTTTCCTCACTTCTTTACGGGGAAAAGGAAATACCTAAGCTTTTCTCAAGTCTTATAGAAACAGGGGAGGTAAGCGGTGAGCTTGAAAAGATGCTTGAACTCATTGCCGAAATTTACGAAAAGCAGGCGGACAAAACTGTAAACTTCTGGCTAAGGGTAGTGGAACCCCTCTCAATACTTCTTATAGGTATAACGGTGGGAATAATCGCCTTAAGTGTAATACTTCCTCTCACCGAGATTTCCGCAGGTCTTGATTAATAAAGCAAAGTTTAAATTCACCGAATCTTTTTCTCCTCTTTATATCCATCAGGAACTTAAAAAATCTTGACTCCGAAGAAGTATAAAGCTTCCAGCTCTTTAATCCTTTACATGCGGATAAATCGCTTCTCACAAGTATTAAAGCCTTTCCCTTTATTTCGTTTAATTTCTTGTTCCTTATTATTACCCTGTCCGCATAAAAGGGGAGGTTGTGATGAAAAAATCCGACCTCGTAGGTCTTTATCCTGCCCGAAGGGTCTAATTTTTTTATAGTTTTTCCTATTTCTCTGTAAGGTCTGTAATTTTCAACAAAAGGAAGGATAACAGAGGATAGATAAAATATAAAGGCAAAACCCGAAAATGCGGGAAATAAAATAAAGTTTTTCGTAAATAAGGGTATGAAAATTAAAAAAATAAGCGGGATTAAAATTAAGCTCATTTTTATATAAATTGAGGAAAGTATTAAGGCAAGGCTTACCAGCGTTCCCAGGAATACGGAAAGATACACTTTTACCCTTCTTTTATCGGAAAGCTTTAAAAAGGATGCGGTAATTATGGCCATTGCGGGGTAGGCGGGCATTATGTAAACGGGTATCTTCATTTTAACCAGGCTAAAAAGTGTAAATATGAATAAGAACCATGTTAAAGGAAACCTTAGCTCTTTTTTTCTAAAAGCCCAAAGCAGTGCGGGAAAGAAAAGCAGAGAATAAGGAAGAAAAGAGACATTAATGTCAAGAAGGTAAAAGTATACGGGGTCTTTCTGCAGTGCGTATATACGCTTTATGTTTTCCTTTATGAACACTTCAAGAAATTCTTCCTTATTTACAATAAACTGGTATAAAAACCACCACCCGCCCGTTATAAAAACAAAAACCGTTCCCAGATAATACCTCAGTTTTAATAACTCTTTCGGGTCATTAAAGAGGAGGTAAAAGAATATAACCCCTGCGGGAAGTATAAAACCCGCGGGACCTTTTGTAAGAACCGCAAATGAAGAGGATACTAAGGCAAGAAAGAAAAATAAGTTCTTTTTTGAAGTATAGTATTCAAGCCAAAAGTAGAGGGAAAGGGTTATAAAAAAGGTAAAGGGAATTTCGGGAGAGGTATACCTTGCATTCGCTACAAATATGAATGAAAGATTTAGGATTAATGCGGAAAGCAGGGCTACATTTTCATCCTTTGTTAGTTTTTTTGATATTAAATAGGTTAAAATTCCCGTAAGTATTCCAAGAAATGCTTGAAAGAATCTTAAGCCGAACTCATTTATGCCGAAAATCTTAAATCCGAGCAAGGAAAGCCAGTAAGTTAAGGGAGGTTTATTCAGCCTTATCTCACCGTTGTAAACGGGAGTGAGGTAGTTTCCGCTCTCAAGCATATTTTTTGATGCATCCGCATAAAAGGATTCGTTGGGTATCCATACGGCGTTATAACCGAGGTTAAAAAAGTATAGAAATACCAACGGTAGAAAGAATATTAACTTCTTCTTCATTCCGTGAATATCTGTCCTTCTATTGGCTGAACCTCAACCCCCTGATGCTCTATAAACTTTATAGCCCTTTCTATCTCCTCGGATTCTCCGTCTATTTCAACGAGAAGAAATCCCGTATCCTGGGATACCTGAGCTTTTCTTATATTAACTACAACATCAAAGTTTTTACACACCATACACAAAATAGGTTCCTTTACCTTCTCCTCGGGGTATATCAATTGAAGCCTTACCATATTCATATTGCTTATTGTAAAACAGCTGGTAGTTCACGGATGAGATGAGGGAAGAATAAGAAAATATGAGATGTCCCGAGTGTGGAAGCCAATATGAATGGCTACCGAGGGATAGGCACATAGTAAGGAAGTATGGGAGAGTCAATAGAAACGAAGCATTGCATTCTAAGCTAAGGGACAAGTTAGTAGCATTTAAGCGAAAGACTAAAGCCTTCTTCTGGTCCTTTCGTTCCCTCCATTATGCTCTCGCTCTATTCTCTTTATGTTCATCTACTTCGTTAAGAACCGGTAAAAGCAATAAGCATAGATGAGATGTGAAATTTGCAGGGAAAGGAGATAGGAGATTAGAAAGTTTTTAAAAGATATTATAGTATTTGCCTGAAGCTGAAGTTTATGAGACAGACAGATATATAGTTTACAAATCATGGCTCCCTCAGGATACGCATGTAATAAAAAGCGAGGGAGGGTAAATAGGAACGAAAGCTTACATTCGACTTTTAGAAGTTATTAGCGTGTTTGCGACAAAAAACTGAGGCTTTTTGTAAATCTTTTCGTTCTCTCCTCTATGCTATTTACTTATTCACTAATTCCCATCTATTCGGATAATTTCCCTCCACACGGTAGATTAGGAACACACTTTGCAAGAGGTGCATCACACAGGACAAGATA
>CAYRMG010000012.1:0-37623 GCA_964425585.1 uncultured Aquifex sp.
ATCTCCAAAAGGTTTGTATACAGTCCCTGAGCTAAACCTTAAAAATGTTCCTTTTTACAAAGTTATAAAAACACTTAAGGGAAAGTTGATGCAAAATGTTAATAGATGATTTTGCATTATAAAGAATATTACTTAGGAGAGGTCTACGAACTGGATAGCGGTTTAGAGGGGGAACCTGTAGATACAGAAGAAAGTCTTATTGATATTCACGTCAATGATAAGGGGGAAGTTGTTTATTTATGGCAAGAACTCGTAGGCGACGGATGGGAAGCAAACTTTAAAGTCTTGGAGGAAATTTTAGAAAGAATCAAACCTAAGGGTCTCTACACCGTTCCCGAACTCGGACTTGAGAACGTTCCCTTTGAAAAAGTAGTTGAAACTATTAAAGAGAGAATTTTAAAAGCAGAAAAAGTAAGGGATTAAATAATCATGTCTATCCCAACAAAATATCTCTTCTTAACCAGTTCACATTTAATCCATACAATAAAAACTTGGTTTGCCATTGGGCAGCCCATTTCTTTAATTCCCACTACCGTGGATAAAGGGGCTGTGGTTTTTATCCTCAAGTCAATGATTCCGTTATTTTCCGAAATAATCAGTTCATCTACAAACATCTTGAGAATCTTGTTAGCTTCTGTTGCGTCAAGCTTTAGGACTTTTTCCAGATTTTCCAGAGCCTTATCAAAATCAAACTCCGCCATTTTACTTTTTTGAAGTTTTTCTAATCTTTCTATCTTGGATTCATACTCTTTGATTTTATCCTTAAGATACGGGGACGGAGAATGCCAAGTTAAAGGAATGAGAAAAGTAAGTCCTGAGGCTATAAAAGAAATTCTCATGTAGCTAAGTTAGTTCTCTACAACTTTAAGGGATACTTTTTCATAACCGATAGAGGGCCTCTGGAGCTTCTCCTTCATTCTCGGGGCAAAGGTAATCGTTCCAGGGTTCTAATTCAGTTCCGCAATAGGGACAAAATTTAGACTCTTCAAATTCCTGAGAGGGACACAGGTCGGAATTATAAATCTCCCCGCCCCGTTCATGGATCGGGATAATTAACCTCTCCGCTCTCGTGTCCCTCTCGTTTTTATTTATATAATTGCATTCCTATAATTTACCGTAAGATAATTAACCCTAAGATGTGTTTGGCTATACCTTCAAAGGTGGTTGAACTTTACGATGATGGAACGGCTCTCGTTGATACCCTTGGTGTGAGAAGAAAGGTATCCCTTGAACTCATGCCGGAGCCGGTTGAAGTAGGCGATTACGTTCTTATACACGTAGGCTTTGCCATTCAGAAGCTTGACGAAGAAGAAGCCCTGAAGAGCCTTGAGCTCTTTGAGGAGATAATTGAAGAGATGGAAAAAGAGGAAGAGTATTATGAGAAGGATTGAAGGTGATATATTAACCGCTTTTAAGGATAAAGATAGGGTTCTGAAACTTACTCAAAGAATAAAGGAGCTTTCTGAGGAGCTGGGAAGAGCTGTAAGGATTATGGAATTCTGCGGTGGACATACCCACGCTATTATGAAACACGGAATAGACCAGCTCCTTGAGGGTGCGGTTCGTTTTATTCACGGACCCGGCTGTCCAGTATGCGTTATGCCGATGCAGAGAATAGACCTGGCGATAGAACTTGCAAGAAGGGAGGACGTAATCCTCTGTTCCTACGGGGACCTTCTGAGGGTTCCGGGCTCAAAGAGGAAGAGCCTTCTTGATGTAAGGGCCGAGGGCGGAGACGTCAGAATGGTTTACTCCTGTCTTGATACATTGAAAATAGCGAAAGAAAATCCCCATAAAAAAGTTATATTCTTTGCCATAGGTTTTGAAACAACGACACCCCAAACGGCGGTTTTAATAAAAAAGGCAAAGGAGGAAGGCATAAAAAATTTATTCGTCGTATCAAACCACGTGATAACCCCTGCTGCGATACAGCATATACTCAATGCACCGGAAATAAGGGAAATAGGTAAGGTTGAAATAGATGCCTTTATCGGCCCCGGGCACGTAAGTGTTATCATAGGAACGAAACCCTACCGCTACTTTGCTGAGGAATTTTTAAAACCCGTTGTTATAGCAGGTTTTGAACCCTTAGACATTTTAAAAGCCGTTTACCTGATACTCAAACAGCTTAAAGAGGGAAGGGCGGAGGTGGAAAATGAATACACCCGTTTTGTGACCTATGAAGGAAACGTGAAAGCCCAAAAGCTCGTTGCGGAAGTTTTTGAGCTCAGGAAAACCTTTGAGTGGAGGGGACTGGGGGTAATACCTTACTCGTCTTTGAAAATAAAGAAGGATTACGAGGAGTTTGATGGAGAAAAAATTTTTGATATAAGCCTTCCCGAGCCAAAGGAACACCCTGCGTGTATATGCGGAAAGGTAATCAGAGGAGTTGCAAGACCTACGGATTGTAAGCTTTTCGGAAATGTATGCACACCTTCAAACCCTCTGGGTTCATGTATGGTTTCCTCGGAGGGGGCTTGTGCGGCATACTACAAATACAAAAGAGGATTAACTCTTCAGCGGTAAAGCCCCCTTTTCCTTATATACTCTTCAACCCCATCGGGAACCATACAGTATACGCTCAGTCCCTTTGATATTCTAAGTCTTATCTCGGTGGATGAGATATCTATCCTTCTTGTCCTTACAAGGAAAACGTCCCTGTTCTCTTGAATATGCGGAAATTTTTCCTTTATATACTTTCTCACTTCATCAAGTTTACCTTCCCTCTCAACGACTATAATCTTCGCAAGCTTCAGGATTTCTTCCGGCTCTTTCCATAGGTGGAACTTAAGAAAGCTATCGCTTCCGAGCAAGAAATAAAGCTCATCTTTTAGTTTCTCCTTTAAATATCTTAAGGTATATACTGTGTAGGATACGCCTCCTCTTCGTATTTCGTAATCCTCAACCCTGAACTTTTCTTCTTTTTTTAGGGCTATTTTCAGCATATTCAGCCTATCTTCTGGACTCGCTCTGTGTGTTTTTTTCAGGGGAGCGAGATAGGTAGGAACGAAAATAACTTCTTTTGCTTTAAACCTTTCAAGAACATCCCTTGCAAGGATTATATGCCCTATATGAACAGGGTCAAAACTCCCGCCGAAAACTATTCTCATAAATGCGTTAGTATTATACTATACGATGTCCCTTAGAGCTAAGTTTATTGCGTATTATTTATTTTCAACTCTCTTTAGCTTTACAATCATAATAATAAGCGTCTACGCTTATCTGAAACACCAAAATGAGCTAATGGGAAAAAGGTTTTACACAAGGGTTGTAAATATCTTTTACGATACGAAGAAGCTCATAGGAGTAAAAAACCTGAGTTTTAAGGAAATAGAACTGGTATCGGGGCATGTGAGCAACATTCTTGAAGCAAAAAAGGTTTACATTATTAAAAAGGAATATATTCCGAAGAAACATTTTAACTGGAAGTTCAGTGCGGGAAATTTCGCGGTAATAGGGGATATCTCCGAGGATTTATTAAAGGAGATACTAAAAATAGACCCTTACGGCGTTGTAGGAAACATTTACGCCCCTTATCTCATTGCAAGGTATCCTGTTGATAAATACGGATACGTAATCTTTATAAAGAAGATTGAAAGAGACCCCCATGTTGTAGGTCTTACGCTTTTCTTTCCCTTCGGAGTGGTGCTTACGTTCTTCCTTCCGGTTTATAGACTTATGAGTAAACTTTTGAAAGAGATTGAGTTTTTAAGCGATATCACTTCCGCCTTTTCAAGGAATGAGTTTTCAAAAATAGAGATTCTAAGGAAGGATTTAAGGTTTTCCGATAACAAGGACAACGAGATTTATAACCTGAAGGTTTCAATCCTTAAGATGATGGAAACACTTGAAAAACTTATACTTCAAGCAACTAAGGAAAAGAGATTTTACGAAAATCTTGCCCTGACCGATTCCCTTACCGGTCTTTACAACAGAAGGGTTTTTATGGAGGTTGCGGAAAAGGAGTTAAACAGGGCTATGAGACTCGGAGAACCTTTCAGTATTCTCATGCTTGACCTTGACAATTTCAAGAAAGTTAACGATACATACGGACACGACGTTGGAGATATTGTTCTGAGGCACGTGGCAAACATTCTTAAAGAAAACCTCAGGAAAATGGACTTAATAGCACGGTGGGGTGGCGAGGAATTTATAGTCATGCTTCCAAATACATCCCTTGAGGGTGCTTATAAAGTAGGAGAAAAGCTAAGGAAAGCCGTAGAACAAAATCCAATAGAATTAAGAAACGGGGAAAAACTAAAAATAACGGTGAGCATAGGTATAAGCAGTTTCAGAAATCATAAAAGTCTTGAGGATATAATAAGGGAGGCGGATATAGCCCTATACGGTGCAAAGAAGAAGGGTAAAAACAGGGTTGAGATATACAAAGTGGGAATGGAAATCTAAGCTCTCTTAAAAATCAGGAGAACATCCTCGCCTATCCTCTTCGTTTCCTTTAATTTTAACCGTGTCAATTCATCGGGAGACTCCACACCTAAATCCATTATGCTTTTTCCTTCACCCATTAACTTCGGTGCTATAAATACGCAAACCCTGTCGTATAATCCCGCCTTTATAAAGCTTGAGAGGGTATAAGCTCCTCCTTCAACGAGGATATGCATAATTTCCCTTTGGTATAAAAGATTCAGTATATTCTCCAGTGAGAAGTTCTCAGTTGTTATTACTTCAGCGTTTCCGTAATTTCCTTCGGGTTTCTTTTTTGTTATTATTACTGTTTTCGCCTTTCCGTCGTTCAGAACCTTTGCCTTTTTCGGGATTTTCAGTTCCGGGTCAAGTATCACCCTTACGGGTTGTTTTTCGGTAGGTATGTATCTAACGGTTAGCTCGGGGTCATCCGCCATTACCGTTCCTACACCTACGAGAACGGCTGTTGCTTCCCTTCTCAGGAGGTGTGCAACCTTTCTACTTTCGTAGGATGTTATCCACTTGCTCTTTCCGCTTTTTGTTGCGAGCTTTCCGTCAATTGTTTGAGCCCACTTGAGCGTTATATAAGGTCTCTTTAGGGATACGTAGGTAAAGAAGTCCTCATTTATTTCCTTTGCTTCCTCTCTTAGAATTCCTACCTCAACCTCTATACCCGCTTTTTTTAGTTTCTCTATTCCCTTCCCGCTTACCACGGGATTCGGGTCTTCCGTTGCCACAACTACCCTTTTTACACCGCTTTCAATTATCGCGTTTGTGCAGGGGGGTGTTCTTCCGTAATGGGTGCACGGCTCAAGGGTGACGTAGAGCGTTGAGCCTTTCGCCTCTTTCCCCGCTTGATTTAATGCAACAACTTCAGCATGGGGCATTCCCGCCCTTTCGTGGTATCCGAGTCCCAGTATTTTTCCGTTTTTTACGACAACCGCTCCCACTGTCGGGTTGGGATAGGTATACCCCTTCCTTTTCTTTGCGAGGGAAAGGGCTAACCTCATAAAACTTTCATCTATTTTTCTAATCATTTATCTCCTTCCTCACCCTTTCTATATCTTTTTTTATCTGCTTCACGAGTTCATCAACGGAGTTAAACTTTTTTTCTTCCCTTATGAACTTCAAAAATTCAACTTTTATCTTTTTTCCCCTGAGGTTTCCCTTAAAATCAAGTATGAACACCTCAAGAACCTTTTTTCTTCCTCCGAATGTGGGTCTATAGCCGTAATTTGCAACCCCTTTATACTTGTCCTCAACCTTTACCGCGTAAACACCCTCCTTTAAACAAAGATTTTCGGTATTCTGGAGGTTAGCCGTAGGAAAACCTATCCTGCTTCCCCTTCCTTCTCCCTTTACGACTTTTCTTTTTATGCGGTAGTTATGCCCTAAATATTTTCTTACCTCTTCCACCCTCCCTTCTCTTAAAAGTCTTCTTATTAGCGTGCTGCTCACAACGTGGTTCTCAACCCTGAAGGGTTTTGCCTCCTCAACCTCAAAACCGAGCTCCTTTCCGACCTCCTTTGCAAGCTCAATTTCCCCTTCCCTTTTGTATCCGTATCTCCAGTCGTATCCAACGAGTAGATACCTACATCCGAGCCTTTCGTAGAGAATATTTTTTAAAAACTCCTTTGCCCTTACCTTTGAAAACTCCTTGTCAAACCTTATAAAAACCGTGTAATCAACGCCGAGCTCCGAAAGGGATTCAACCTTTTCATCTATATCCGTAAGCTCACAGGGAAGAAGCTGGGGAGCCAAAACCTTCAAAGGATGGGGACAGAAGGTAAGAACCATACTCTTTAAATTCCTCTTTCTTGCTTCCTCTTTCAGCTTTTGTATCAGGTATACGTGACCGAGGTGTATTCCGTCAAAATTTCCTACGGTTAACGCCGTTTCCTCCTCTATTTTATCTATTAACGGAATCTTTTTATTGGGGCAACTCTTGGCGTTTAAGTTAAGAACGAAGGTTTTCATTTATCCCGGAGGCCATTCCATCTTTCTTCCGCCTATTAGGTGGAGGTGGAGATGAAACACGCTCTGTCCTGCATCTTTACCTACGTTAAAAACAAGCCTGTATCCTTTATTTAGGTTTTCATCAGGAGCTATACCCAGTTCCTCGGCAATCTTGCGAGCAACGTAAAACATATGTCCCACAAGACACTCGTCTTCCCTTTCAAGTGTTTGGATACCCGTTATATGTTTTTTAGGAACTATAAGAATGTGAACGGGAGCCACGGGATTTATATCGTGAAAGGCGTAAACCTGTTCATCTTCGTATACCTTCTTTGAGGGAACTTCCCCCCTTACTATCTTGCAGAATATACAATCTTTCTCCTGCATAGAAGTTATTTTAATCTAAAATATTGAACTTAAAGGAGGTCAAGGGAATGAAAAAACCCGTTTTAATAGTGGTTGCAATATTTGCGGGAGCACTACTTTTAAAATCCTGCGGGGAACCATACAGCGGTGCTAAGGAAATCGTTGACGAGTTTATGGAAGAGATAATGGAAGGGGAAGGAAAGGACGCTATAAAGTATATCCATCCCACCTACAGGGATGAGCTCGCAAAGGGTCTCAGGCTTCCCGTTCAGTTTACCGAGATGAGGCCTTCCGAACTACTTGCGTGTGCCCTAAGCACAATGGGTGAAAATATAGACGATGTTGATATCAAGGATGCGAGAATGCTTTCAAAATCAACCGCAAGGGTTGTAGTGAGCGTAAAGGACAGGGAAGGGCTTGAGAAACTATTTTCCTTCATAGTTGTGAAGGAAGGAAAGAAGTGGTATATAGCTAAGATAGAGAAGTATACTCCTCCTATATCCGAGTGAGAATATTAATCTGGCAGACCGCGTATCTCGGGGACGTGGTTCTCGCCACGTCCCTTATAAAGACGCTTAAAACAAACTTTCCCCGTGCAGAAATAGGCTTTGTAGGAAGACCTTTTATACTGGAACTTTTGAAGGATTTTGATATAGAACTTATTCCCTTTTCAAAGGGATTTCGCGAAAGTTTTGATGTAAGAAAAAGAATAGGAAACTACGATGTGGCTATTTCCCCCCACCGTTCAATGAGAACAGCGTTGATACTATACTTTTCCGGCATAAAGGAAAGAATAGGATTTGATAAAGCGGAGCTTTCTTTTCTATACACAAAAAGGGTTAAGCACGAATGGGGCATTCATGAGATTGATAGAAACCTCAGGCTTCTGGAACCCCTCGGTATAAAGAAGTTTGTAAGAAAAACGGAGTTAAAGCTCGGAGAAGAAGAGTTTAAAAGTATTCTTAAGAAATTTTCCCTAAAGGAAGGGGAATACGTTGTTCTTTCCCCCTTTTCAAACTTCAGACTCAAGGAGTGGAGTTTAAAAAACTGGGCTGAGTTGATAAATGAGTTAAGAATACCCGCGGTAATTACGGGAACAAAATCAGACCTTGAAAAGGTAAAGGTATTAAAGGGCTTCTTAAAAAAGGGAGTCGTAGACCTGACAGGAAAAACGAGCTTGAGGGAACTTATGGGAGTTATAAAGGGAGCGAAACTCGTTATTGCAAATGACTCATCCCCCGTTCATATTGCCAACGCCTTCGGCGTTCCCGCTATAACCGTATACACAGCTACATCGGAAATTTACGGCTTTTATCCCATTAAAGGAAGGTATTTAAAAAACCCTGCACCTTGCTCCCCCTGCTCCCCCAACCCGAAGAAATGTAAAAGGGGAGATGAGATTTGTAGAAACTTACCCTCTCCCGAGGATGTTCTGAGCGTTGCTGAGGAGTTCCTCGGGGTCTAAAACCTTTGCACCTTTTGGCGGATTTTCGTAGGGAACTATCTTTCCGTTTTCCTCTACGAGTTTGACATCGTTGAACTTTTTCCACCTCTTAGTATCCTTTGTCTTTACGAATATTTCTTTTATATCCCCTTTAAATACGCTTCCTCTTTCCAGAAAGTATTGAGGTTCCTGCAGGAGCTGAACAAGATGGTGACAGTTGTCAAAGAAGTATGTGTAATCTCCTATCTTTGCGGTGCAAAGCTCATCTTCCCTGAGTATTAAAACGTTGCAAACGGGACACCTTGTATCCTTGGAGGGAGTGAAATCTCTGGTCTTTTCGGGATTCTTAACAACGTAATAAACAAGCAGGAAAAGTAAAATCGCTGTGGTAAGGAAGTTTACGGAGGCTATGACGGGGAAGTAATCCCTGTAGATGAGTCCCAGGAGGTTTGTTATCACGCTCAAGAAAACTATTCCCGCGGGTGCGATTACATACCTGAGTTTGTATTTCTTAAGAGCAAGGTATATCGCCAGAACTATAGCAACAGCCTCAAGGAATCTCGTCATTATTATTACGACCGCTACCTCGTAATCCTCAAACCTTATCATAAGAGATATACTAAATAATGTCCCTAAAAAGTTCCCTGAGTCTTGCTATAACTCCCTTTTCCCCTAGGATGTATTTGAGCATGTAAAGGGACTCCCTTACCTTTTCCCTTCTTTCGTAAAGGGACTCAAACTTCCTTAAAATCTCATCTCCGTCCTTCTGTATCACTTCGGGAATAACTTCCCTCTTGAGGAGTATGTTAACCAGGCTCACAAATGGAACATTTACAAGAAACTTACCTATAAGGTATGTGAGGGAGCTCACTCTGTAGTAAACCACGTGCGGGTTTAAGGAAAGTCCCGCTTCCAAGGATGCGGTTCCCGAAGCTATTATGGACGCTTCAGAGTAATGAAAGCAGTCGTAAGATGCTCCCTCGTAAGTGATAGTTTTTATTCCCAGCTCTTTTTTTATAAAGCTTTCATGCTCGGGAAATGTAGGGGATACTATCTCAAAATCTTCCTTCAAACCTTCCAGTTTATTCTTAAATAGTTTTGTATGTCTTTTTATCTCCGTCTCCCTGCTTCCGAGAAGAAGGGGAAGGGGATTTTTCCTAAAACTCCTTAAAAATTCTTCTTTCTCTTTTCGGGGTTTTACTATATCAACAAGCGGATGCCCGACATAATGAACGCGAAGACTCTTAAAATCTCTGTATATCTTCTTTTCAAAGGGGAGTATAACGATAAGGTGATTTGAAAGCTCTCCTATTACTCGTGCCCTTTTGGGTTTCCAAGCCCAAACCTGGGGAGAAATAAAGTAAATAATGTTCTTTACTCCCATTTTTTTCGCATCTTTCAATAGTCTGAGGTTTAAAGCGGGGGCATCGCACAGGATTAGGGTATCACTCTTTTGAACTTCTTTTAAGATTCTCCCGTATAGTTTTAGGAACTTGGGTATTTTCGTTAAGGCTTCGGTAAAGCCTACCGCGGAGATTTCCTCATACCTTCCTACGCTTTTTATTCCTATCTGTTCAAGCCTCTTGTCTGTAAGACCTGATATCTCGTAGTCTTCAAAGCCTTTTTTGAATATATTGTAAACGTAGTTTGAGGCAGACCTGTCCGCGAGGGATATAAAAACCCTCTTCACTTCTTTGAGAGTTCCTCAATTCTTGCGGTAATCATATCAATAATCTCCTCAAATATACCCTTAATTTCCTCCGCCATGGCTATGAGATTTTCATTACCGTTTTTGTATGCCTTGTCTATATATGGCTTTACGTCTGTCTCGTAATACTCCTTATACTCAAAAAGGTCATACTTAAGCTCGTCTTCTTCCAGCTCCTCAATTATGGCTTCGTATTCCATCTTCCTTATCCTTGCGGATGTAAGGAGATTCTTAAGCTCCATCTCAAGATTTCCTTTATCCTTTCCTGCATTCCTCGGGTCTGCGGGCATAGTGAAGTTTAATATAACCTAACTAAATTAAAATCCGATGATTAGAGGCATCTACATTCACATACCCTTCTGCACCTATAAATGTCCTTACTGCGATTTTATGTCAGTTATAGATTTTGAAACAAATCACGGGGAATACGTAAAAGCTTTGAAGAAGGAGATAAACCTCTACAAGGGATTAAAGGCAAATGTAAAAACCCTTTATTTCGGAGGGGGAACACCTTCACTTCTGGAGCCAAGATACATAGAAGAAGTAATAAATGAGATACACAAGAATCTTAACTTTAACCCTTCGGAAATAACTATAGAGTGTAATCCCGAAACCTTTGAGAAGGAAAAGTTCAAGAAATTTAAAGAGCTCGGAATTAACAGGATAAGCTTGGGGGTTCAGAGTTTTACCCAAAAAGGTCTTAAAGCTCTTGGGAGGAAGCACACGCTGAGAGAGGTTTATACCTTTCTTGAGGGGATATTTGAACTCGGTTATGAAAACGTAAACGTTGACCTGATATGGGGTTATCCCAACCAGACACCCGAGGATGCTCAAAAGGAATTAAGAGAGCTTGAGAGGTTTCCGATAAAACACGTCTCGGCCTATCTCCTCACCTTCTATGACGATACACCCATGGGTGTTTCCCTGAGGAAAGGAGAAATCAGTCCTCCCGATGAGGAGACCGTTGTAAGGATTCACAGTATCCTTTCCGAAGGTTTAAAATCCCTCGGTTTTGAGAGATATGAGATATCAAACTGGGCTAAAAGGGGCTACGAGTGCAGGCATAACCTCTTATACTGGAAACTTGAAGAGTTCCTCGGTCTCGGTGTATCCGCATGGGGCTTTTACGAAAGAAAAAGATACGGAAACACAAGGAATTTATACAAATACATGAAGCTTGTAAGTGAAGGAAAGAGACCCGTTGAGCACAACATTGTCCTTGATGAGGAAGAGCTTAGGAAGGAAAGAATAATCCTGAACCTGAGATTGAGAAAGGGAGTTAATAAGGAGCTACTTCCCGAGCTTCCCGAATACCTTTGGGAGTTTCTTGAGGAAGATAACGGCAGGGTAAGGATAAAGGATGAGCATATTCTCCTTTCAAACGAGCTTATATCGGAGATATTAAGGTTTTATGACTTAAATCCTAAAAAAATGGAATAATTTAAAACCTGATGGGTGAAATATTTGCGGTGGGGGTTAACTTTAAGGTAGCCCCCGTTGAGGTAAGGGAAAAGCTCGCTTGCAATATTGACGAAACGAAGAAAATACTGCCACTTCTGAAGAGGGAAGTTCCCTTAGAGGAAGTAATACTTCTTTCCACATGTAACAGGGTTGAGGTATACGCTTATAATATCGTTGACGCATCCGATAGGTTAATAGAAAAACTCCTTTCTCTTAAAGGGCTTCCCCTTTCATTCAAGAGGTATTTCTTCGTAAAGAAGGGAGACGACGCGGTATTCCACATATTTAAGGTTGCGTCGAGCCTTGACTCAATGGTGATAGGTGAACCCCAGATAGTAGCCCAATTCAAGGAAGCTTATGCTGTAGCAAAGGAACTGGATACCGTTGGAAAAATTCTAAACAGGGTATACGAAAAGGCTCTAAGAGCCTCAAAGAGGGTGAGAACCGAAACGGGAATAAGCAGAAGTGCGGTTTCCGTATCCTATGCTGCTGTTGAGCTTGCCAGAAAGATTTTCGGGGAGTTGAAGGATGCAAACGTGCTTTTGATAGGTGCGGGGGAGATGGGCGAGCTCGCCGCAAATTATCTGAGGAGGTTCGGGACAAATCTTCACATAACTAACAGAACTTACGAAAAAGCCTTAAAACTTGCGAAAATCCTCGGCGGAAATGCTCTCAGGTTTGAACAACTAAAAGAATACCTCCACCTTATGGACATAATTATCGTTTCAACGGGAGCAAAGAACTATATCCTTACAAAGGAACATTTTGAGGAATCAATAAAGAAAAGAAGTTACGAACCCCAATTTGTTATAGACATATCCGTTCCGAGAAACGTTGAACCTTCTGTTTCCGAAGTGGAAAGTGTATTCCTTTACGATATTGATGACCTGAAGCAGGTTGTTGAGGAAAACCTAAAGGAGAGAATGAGAGAAGCCCAGAGGGGAGAGATAATCCTGTGGGACGAGGTAAAGAAGTTCAGGAACTGGTATGAAAGTCTAAAGGTAGAACCATACATTTTGAAGTTAAAACAAAGTATTGACGGAACGGAAAGCAATCCATACCTTAGAAAATTAATACACAGGGCTATAAGGGAGATGAAGAGAAATCCGGAAAGTGCGGATATAATCTTAAGAATATTTACCGAGGAGGTAGAAAATGAACCCCGAGGAAAAAAACTATCCAATGTCCATAACGGAATTAATGGAGTTGGAATCTGAATACGCAATTAGGGCTTACATTCTCATAAAGGCAGACCCGCGGGAAATTCCCTCTATAATGCTTGCATTATCAACCTTTGAAGGGGTAAAAACCGCGGATGTTGTTACGGGTCCTTACGACATAATCGTTTTTGTAGAAGTTCCCAATCAGGACGAACTCGGCAGACTTGTAATAAATAAGATTCACTCCCTTGAAGGCGTAAAGGAAGCTATAACATGTGTAGTGGTGAGAATATAACCTATCCTTGCGTTGAGGAAAAGGAAGACAGGATTATAGTCATTTACTCGGATAAGGAAATAGTCTACGAGGAGAACGACGAAGGAGTTATCCTATACTACTCAAAGGATTACGATATCGTTAAGATAGTTATTCCGAAAGATGACGAGCACTACCTTATATACCTACAGTGATTACTTTGTAGTTGAGGGAGGTGTCCCTCTTAGGGGAGAAGTTGAGGTTTCCGGAGCTAAGAACGCGGCGCTTCCCATTCTTTTCTCAACCATACTCACCGAAGAGGAGTGCCTCATTACAAATGTTCCCGACCTTCTTGATGTAAAGAATACCGTAAGACTTTTGAGAAATCTCGGTGCGGAAGTTGAGCAAGTAAAACATAGGGTCTTTGTAAATCCTACCTTGAACTCTTTCACAACGGGACAAGAAATAGTGAGGCTTATGAGGGCTTCTATTCTTTCGTTGGGACCCCTGCTGGGTAGATTCGGAAAAGCCGTTGTGGGTCTTCCGGGCGGATGCTCAATAGGGGCAAGACCCGTAGACCAGCATATAAAGTTTTTCAAAGCTGCCGGGGCAAAAGTTGAAATAAGAAATGGATACATTTACGCAAGCATAAAGAAAAAAATGGGAGTTTACTTTAGATTTGAGCTTATAACCGTTACGGGAACGGAGAATGCACTTCTTTATCTGGCAAGCGTTCCCGAGGAAAGTGTTCTTGAAAACATAGCTCTTGAACCCGAAGTCATAGACCTCATAGAAGTTCTCAGAAAGATGGGGGCAAAAATAGATATAAAGGGAAGAAGGGCAATAATTAAGGGAACGGAAAAACCAAAAGGATTTATACACTCGGTTATACCCGACAGGATAGAGGCGGGAACTTTTATGGTGGGAGCGGTTCTTACGGACGGTGAGATTCTACTGAAGGGAGCAGAGCCTAACCATCTTGATAGCGTAATAAAAAAGCTTGAGGAGATAGGCGGAAAAGTTGTAAAAGAAGTGGAAGGAATAAAGGTATACAGAAGGGAAAAGTCCTTAAAACCCGCCTACATAGAGACGGAAGTCTATCCGGGCATACCTACAGATATGCAAGCCCAGTTTATGGCATTGCTCTCCGTTGCGGAAGGAAGGTCGGTAATAAGGGAAACGATATTTGAAAACAGGTTTCACCACGCTCAGGAATTAAATAGACTCGGAGCCTGCATAACGGTAAGGGGGAATACCGCATACGTGAAAGGCGTTAGAGAACTTTACGGTGCGGAGGTATACTCAACGGATTTGAGAGCTTCCGCAGCTCTTGTCCTCGCAGGACTGGTAGCAAAAGGCGAAACAGTAGTCAGGAATATTTACCATCTTGATAGAGGTTATGAGAAACTTGAAAGGAAGTTAAGCAAACTCGGAGCAAGAATAAAGAGAGTAAAGGAAGATTAAGCGAGTTTTATCTTCTTTTCCTTTTCCACGTGAACCTTGGGAATCCTTATTTCAAGCACTCCGTCTTTGTATTCCGCCTTTGCACCTTCGGGGTCTACCTCAATGGGCAGGGGAACAACTCTTTCTATAACCCCGTAAAACCTTTCGGTTTTATAAACGTTTTCGGTCTTCTCCTCTTTCTCTTCTTTCCTTTCCGCTCTTATAGCAACCATGTTTTCTTTGACAGTTATCTCTATATCCTCCTTCTTTACACCGGGAAGGTCGGCCTTTATAACCACTTCCTTGTCCGTTTCGTAAACCTCAACGGGAGGAACTAATGCTTGAGGTTGGGCTTCTCTTCCGACAGGGAGAAACTCCTCAAGTATCCTGTCAAAGTCCCTCTTTATTCTTTCAAGCTCCTCAAAAGGTCTCCAAACCACCATTTTCCTGTCCATCTTTCCACCTCCTTAATAGATTTTCTTATAGATAAATTTAGTATACTTTTATAAAGTGTCAAGGTCTGATAAAGCTTCTGTAAAGAACCCAGAGCATTCTACCTATAACGTGGGAAATCGTAAAGGTAATTCCCCCTTCCGCACCGAAGAATTTAAGGACGAGAAAGAGAATAACTCCGAGAATTCCGAATCTTAAAGGGAAGGTATATAAAGGATTCTTTCTCCTTTTTATTTCTTCTGCATACAGTATTCCCGAAAAAAATCCTATAATAGTTAAAGCTAAAAACTCCACGGCGATAATAGTATGGCAGAAAAATTGTTTATTTTTGAAGAAGAACCTTACCTTGAAGAGTTTACATCCTTGCTTGATGGAATAGGTATAAAATGGGAGAGAATAGGTAACGTAGTTAAGGTAGATAAGATAAGGGATGAAGAACTTTTATACGTATTTTCCGAACTCAGCGATGAAGCCTTAAAATCGCTACGTTTTTACGAAGGAGAAGTGGATACAAGCTCCTGTGAATCCCTTCTAAAGGCGGTGGTTAAGGCTAAGACTCCCGATGTTCTTATTGATAAACTTATTTACAACGAGATTGGAAAGGTTTTTGTTGATACAAAGATAGTTTTTCACCCGATAGTTGATGTAAAGAAAAAAGAGGTTGCAGCTTTTGAAGCACTTTGCAGGCCTCCTATAAAGATTGTGGATCTAATAAATGTAGGGAAAAGCACATCGGAATTTTCCGAAAACTTCTGTAGATACGAAGCTCTGAAGAAGGCAAGTAGCTTCCTCGGAACCAAGCTTCTTTTTCTGAACTTTCATCCCCGCTTTCTCAAGGATCCGTTAAAGGCCTTCGGTGATTTTTTGACGACCGTTTATATGCACGGGATAAATCCTTCACAGATAGTCGTTGAATTGACAGAGTATGAAGAGCTTGATATCTCCGCGGTAAGGAGTCTCATATCATTTTTGAAATCCGAAGGGGTTAAGGTTGCACTTGACGATGTAGGTTCGGGATATTCGGGACTCTTTTACCTCTCGGAGCTGGGACCCGACATAATCAAGATAGATATGGAGCTTATAAGAAACGTGCACAAACACCGACTCAAAAAGGTGATTGTTAATTACCTCATAAGAATAGCTCATGAAAGTAATATAAAAGTTGTGTCGGAAGGTGTTGAAAGACCCGAGGAGCTTGAAACCGTTATTTATATGGGAACGGACTACGTTCAGGGCTTTATATTTGCTAAACCTTTAGAAAATCCCGATATAAGAAAAATAAACGAAAGGGTTAAGAAAATTCTAAATGTCGTGAATGGTTTGAATGGCTCTAACTGAGAGAGTTAAACCTCTCTTTTTGAGATTTCTGTAACTTTTTATTGCTTCAAGAACTGCGTATCCTCCCCTTACCGTTGTGTAATAGGGGATATTAAATTGAACTGCAGCCCTCCTTATGTAGTAAGCATCGCTTTTTTCCCTTTTCCCGGATGGTGTGTTTATTATCAGGTGTATATCTCCGTTTATAATCATATCCACGACGTTGGGTCTTCCTTCGGATACCTTTAAAACCTTTATTGCGGGAACTCCTTTTTCCCTTAAGAGTTTGTATGTTCCCGATGTTGCAAAAATTTTAAAACCGAGATTGTGAAATTCCCTTGCCAGCTTTACGATTTTGGGCTTGTCTCTGTCCGCTACACTTATAAACACATTTCCCTTATCGGGGAGTTTATACCCCGCGGAGAGCTGGGCTTTATAGTAAGCAAGGCCGAACTCTTCATCAATACCCATAACCTCTCCCGTTGATTTCATTTCGGGTCCGAGAACCGGGTCAACCTCCGGGAAACGCTTCCAAGGGAAAACGACCTCTTTTACCGTGAAAATCCTCTTGTCTTTTGGAAGAAAGTCCGAAGCTATGTGAGCTTGTCCCCTTTTTATCCTCTCAAAAACCTCGGGAAGTATATCCTTTAATTTTCTTCCGAGTAATACCTTTGTGGCTATCTTCGCAAGGGGATACCCTATACTTTTGCTTACAAAAGGAACGGTTCTTGAAGCCCTCGGGTTTACCTCAAGAACGTATATATCGCCGTTGTAAACTGCAAACTGAACGTTTATAAGACCCTTTACTTCAAGGGCTAAGGCGAGTTTCCTCGTTTGGGTTTTAACCTCCTCAACGATATCATCACCCAGGGTGTAAGGGGGGATTGAGGTTGCACTGTCCCCTGAATGGACACCTGCCTGCTCTATGTGTTCCATAACCGCACCTATTAATACATCTTCCGAGTCTGAAACAGCATCAACGTCAAGCTCTATGCTATCCTCAAGGAACTTATCTATAAGGACGGGTCTTTCGTAGCTTACGCTCACCGCTTCCTCAAGGTATTCCTTTAGCTCCTCTTCGTCGTAAACAATCCTCATAGCCCTTCCGCCCAGAACATACGAAGGTCTCACAAGAACGGGGTATCCTATTGATGAAGCTATCCTCAGGGCTTCCTCCTTTGTTTTAGCTGTTCCGCTTTCGGGTTGTTTTAATCCGAGCTCTAAGATGAGTTTTCTGAACTGTTCCCTGTCTTCCGCTCTGTCTATATTTTCGGGTTGGGTGCCAAGTATTTTTACATTTTGTTTTTTTAAGGGTATTGATAGCTTTAAAGGGGTCTGTCCCCCGAACTGGAGTATAACCCCTTCCGGCTTTTCTCTCTCTATTATGTCCATAACGTGCTCAAATACAATAGGTTCAAAAAACAGCTTATCCGCGGTATCGTAGTCCGTTGATACCGTCTCGGGATTACAGTTAACCATTATGGCTTCGTATCCTTCCTCTTGAAGGGAAAATACCGCGTGGACACATGCGTAATCAAACTCAATTCCCTGACCTATGCGGTTCGGACCGCTCCCGAGAATTACCACTTTTTTAGACATATCCTAAAAATTTTAAACTAATCTCTTATGAAGCTGATTTTTGAGAAATCAAGACGCGGAAGAAAAGGCTATAAGCTTCCGAAGCTTGATGTTGAAAGGGTGAATGTAGAGGAAATTATCCCGAAGGAGTATCTAAGAGGCGAGCTTAACTTTCCCGAGGTTTCCGAGCTTGATGTTGTAAGACATTACACAAAACTTTCCCAGCTGAATTATGCGGTTGATACAACTATGGTTCCCTTAGGCTCATGCACTATGAAGTATAACCCGAGGATAAACGAAGAACTCGTAAATAAAAAGGAATTCTTAGGTCTTCATCCGTTTACACCCGAGGAGTTTATACAACCCGTTCTTGAGCTCGTTTATAAACTTAAGGAACTTCTGAAGGA
This sequence comes from uncultured Aquifex sp., assembly GCA_964425585.1. GTDB lineage: Bacteria > Aquificota > Aquificia > Aquificales > Aquificaceae > Aquifex. The sequence goes on from CAYRMG010000012.1 coordinate 17,972, forward strand.
GCTCGGCGGATTTGCGGAGGTTTCCCTTCAGCCTGCGGCGGGGGCACACGGTGAACTCTTAGGACTTCTTCTGATAAGAGCTTATCATGATGACAGAGGGAACTATGAAAAAAACGTCGTCCTTATTCCCGATTCCGCCCACGGGACCAATCCCGCATCTGCGGCTATATGCGGTTTTGATATAAGGGTAGTAAGAAGTGATAAAAACGGTGAGATTGATTTTGAGGATTTTAAAAAGAAGATTGACGATAAAGTTGCGGCATTTATGATAACAAATCCGAACACCTTAGGTATATTTGAGAGAAAGATAAAAGAAATAGCCGAAGAACTTCATAAGAGAGATGCACTCCTGTATATGGACGGGGCGAACTTTAACGCCCTTTTGGGTAAATTCAAGCCCGGAAAGTGGGGAGTTGATGTTATGCATTTCAATCTCCATAAAACCTTTTCTACACCCCACGGAGGAGGCGGACCCGGAGCGGGCCCCGTAGGGGTTTCCGATAGGCTAAAGCCTTATCTTCCGATTCCTCAGATAGATTACGACGGAAAGAGATATTTCCTTAACTGGAATATACCCAAAAGTATAGGAAAAATTCTCGGGTTCTGGGGACACTTTACGGTCTGGCTGAAGGCTCTTGCATACATACTTACTTACGGAAAAGAAATAGGAAAGGTTTCAGACTTTGCGGTTCTAAATGCGAGATACCTAAAACATCTTTTAAAAGGTCTATTTAAAGACCCCTATCCTTCTTCTCCCTGTATGCACGAGTTTGTCCTTTCCGCTTCAAATCTCTTGAAATATAACGTAAAGGCGGGAGATATAGCAAAAAGACTTCTGGATTACGGATTTTACGCTCCCACGATGTATTTCCCCTTAATAGTGAAAGAAGCCCTGATGATAGAACCCACCGAAACGGAAAGCCCGGATACACTCATTGAGTTTGCTAAAGCCTTGGCCAACATAGTAAAGGAAGCAAAGGAAAAACCCGATATTGTAAAAAACGCTCCTCACAGAACACCCGTAAAGCGTATAAAGGAAGCGGAGGCAAACAGAAGGCTCATACTCACCTATAAGGATTTTGCTTCTTCTTAAAATTTTTTAGCTTTATTGAGTATATTATACTCAAGTTTTATGATAAAACTCATTGACGAAAATGTGAAAATAATTATATTAAAAATTAAACAAGTAAGGAGGTGGAAAAGATGGCTGAGGAAAAAAAGGAAGCTCAAGAAAAAGCTGAGAAGAGAATGGAAGAACTTAATAAGCAGTTAAGGGGTTATATGGCAACCATTGAAGCCCTCAGGGCGGAAATAGCTGTAATTAATCAATCCATATCCGATTACAGAACGGCGGAAGTAACTCTAAGGTCTCTTAAGGAACTCGGAAAAGGTAAAGAGATACTTCTTCCCGTCGGAGCCACGGCGCAGGTGAAGGCAAAAAGTGAGGGTGTTGACGAAGTTATAATGAGTCTCGGAACCGGAATATCCGCGGTGATGAGTTATGATGAGGCTATTGACAAGATAAGAAAAGAGATAGGAGCACTGGAAGCTTTAAGAAGAACTCTTGAGGAAGCAATAGCAGACCTTTACACGAAGATAGAGGAACTACTTGAAGAAGTAAGAGCGGTAGGAAAAGAAGAGGCAAAAGCTTAATGAGCTCTCTGCTCCTTTGGTCTCCCTTACTTCCTTCCCTTAGGAAGAGGGAGAAATACCTTTACGGTTCCGAATTAAGAAAGTTTTTCAAAACCGCTTTTATATTTTATTCCCTTAAAAAGGATACAAAGCTGAGAAATGAGATAAGGCATTACATCCTCACGCATAAAAGAACATCTCTAACCCAATTTTTAAGATTTATACAGGAAAAGACTCTGACAGACAAAAGGGAACTTTTGGAAGATATAAGTATTCCCGAAAGGGTGGCGCTTGACGATAAAGGTTTTAGGAAAAGGGATTTATTCATTTACGATTTGAAACACAACAAATTAAGTTTTTTCGGAAAAGTTTACACCTACGAGGGTATTGTTGAACTTCCTTTTAAAACTTCCCACTATGAAAGGGTAAAAGCTGCCTCTCACTCTTACATTGAGGCTCTCATCCACGCTGAGTATACACTTGCCCGCGGGAAAGGAAAAATAGAGGATTTCTACCTGGAGCTATCATCCTCGGTAAAAGCCTGGGACATTCCTCTGAGAATAGGGGTATGGAGCCAAAATCCCGTGAGTTCAAGACTCTTCTGGTTCTGGGCTGATAAAGAGGTAAGGGAGAGGGTAAGAAAGCTATATAAGATTGAGCTTAGGCCTTACAAGCTTTTTTATATTCCTTTGGAAAATAAAACCTTAGGTTGGTCGGAGGTGAAGTATGTTAGAAACGTTTAGGAAGATTACGGAACTGTTGAAAGGTGCTCTCCAAGAAAGAAGCAGGAGCGAGGAGGGCTTCATAAGAGAAGAAAAGGTAAAGGAAGCCCTCGGTCTTCTTGAGGCTCTTGAAAAGGATATTATGGAAAAGGAATTAAAGCTTGCCAAGGAGGTGTTAAAAGAGTTTGATTCTTCCAGAAAGTTTTACTACCTAATAGGTAAGTTATACGTAGAAGTATCAAAGGAAGAAGCTCTGAAGCTCATAGAGAAAGAACTGGAATTTTTTGAAAAACCTAAGGTTTAACGATTATAAATGCGAGTTCCCCTTTTTTTGCCCTTTTTCTGAAAATTTCTTTTAATGTTTCTTTACTCCTTTCAAGGTCTTCCGAAAGCAGGATATCCCTTATCTCCCCTTCGGATATTACATTCAGAAATCCGTCCGAGATGAGCAAAAACGTATCCCCCTTTTCCAGTTCACCCGACAGGGTCTGAATCTCGGGATTCCACTCAAGTCCGAGAACCCTCACAATCTTTTTATTCCCTTTATATTTAACGTGGTCCTCGGTAAGGCGTTCAAGTTTTCCCTTCCTCAGCCTGTAAATCCTTGAATCCCCTATATGTCCGATAAGAAACTTATTTTCGTTAAGGGAAAGAAGACTGAGGGTTGTTCCCGAAATCACACTATCTCCGAGTTTTCCTATCTCTTTGATAATTTCCTTATTTATCTTCTTAAAAGTTTCTTTTATGTAATCTTCGGAAAGATAAGGCTCAAACTCCTTAAGAAGAGAAATCGCCTTTTCCGCGGAAAGAACAGCTCCCTTTCCTATACCCATTCCGTCGGCTATTGCGAACGTTTTTCCCGTTGCTATGTAGCGGTCTGCGAAATTTTCCCTGTCGTAGTAAACACATCCGGTCACCCATTTCACACCAACCCCTCCGACACAAGGTATTCCTTTAGTTCCTTAGCTGTTCTGAAGCGTTTTCTATAATCGGGCTCAAGCATTTTCCTGAGGAGATTTTTCATTTTATCCGATAAATCCTCGGGGATAGCAACAATTCCTTTCTTGTTTTTTTCTTTTACCTCTTTTACACTCTTTCCCTTAAAAGGTGATTCTCCCGTGAGCATATAGTAAGTAAGACATCCGAGGGAGTATATATCGCTGCTTCTGTGGATTTCGCCCCTGAAAACCTCGGGTGCTATAAATCCGAGAGCTCCCTTTACATCTATTACGGAGGCATCTCCTCTTATCTTTATAAGCCCGAAGTCTCCCAGCTTCCATATTACCGTATTGAGAACCTTCTTACCTATAACGTTCTCGGGTCTAACGTCGCTGTGTATATATCCCCTTGAGTGAAGATACTCAAGGGCGTTGGCCACGTGTTTGAGAACCTTAAGCGCCTCTTCCTCCGATAACCTTCCTTTACTTTCTACGTAATCCTTAAGCGTTCCGAAATCCATATACTCGTATATGAGATAAAGCTCTTTTTTATCCTTCTTGTAGAGATAACTCTGAAGGGAGATTATGTTAGGGTGATGAAAGAGTATAAGCGTCTGTGCTTCTTTCCAGAGGTAGGTGATGGCGTAAGGATTATTTGCGACCTTCAGTGCAAATATCTTCCCCTTATACCTTCCTTTTAGAGCCCTTACTTTATAAACCTTTCCGAAGTTTCCTTCTCCTATCTCATCAAGAATCTCGTAGTATCCGAGTATTATATCTCCTTTTTTAAGGCTTTCCTTTTCCATTATTTCATAAATATAAGAATCTCATCTCCTTCCACTTTAGCCCTTTCGGGTTCAAGGTTCCTCAACTTTCTGGGAAGCATTATATGGCTTTTGAAATTTCCTACCCTTACCACTATTTCATCTTCACCCTTTACCAGGGAAATGTCTTCCTTCTTTACACCCGGTGCCTTAATTCTTATTACGTATTCACCGTCCTTTTTTTCAATCCTGTAGGGAATCTCTTTATGGAAAACCTTATCGGGAGATTCATCTCCGTAAATTATATCCGCTAACCTCTCAAGCTTCTCAAGACCTACAACTTCTTCTTCAAGAAGGGGAACTTTGAATACGGGAACGGGAGAAAAATAGGATTCTATCTCGTGTATATATTTCTTTTGAATATCAAGCCACCTTTTAAAATACTCGCAATTCTCGCTTTCTATAACTTCCTTGGGAATAATCTTGTTAACTATAACAGCATCAACGTTTACACCGAACAGCAGGAAATAAAGGAATGCCCTCTGACTTTCTTTTAGAACCATCTTCTCGGGATTTGATACAATTCTTATTGATGTTACATCGGGATTTACAAGAATTTCGTCTACTCCCTTTAATCTATCATAGAATGTCTCAAGAGCCTTAAAATACTCATCGTCGGGCAAGGGAACGTCTGTCATTCTTCCTACCGTGGGTCTTGCTACCTTCATTATCAACCTTTCGGTCTTAAAAATCTTCTTCATATACCACTTCATAACGGTGGGCATTGAGACAAAGCGTATGCTTTCACCTGTTGGGGGAAGGTCAAGGATTAAAACATCGTGGTTCCCTTCTCTGTAATACTTATTTACGTAAAGAAGACTTGTTATCTCTTCCATTCCCGGAAGTATGGCCAGCTCGTCCGCAATTATTTCGTGAAGTCCTGTTGTATTAAAAAGAAGCTCTATAAACCTGTATACTTCTCCCCAGTATCGTTCTATTTCCTCCTGAATATCTATCTCTTGTATCTCAAGATTTTCCGATACCTTTATAGGAAGCCCTTTTGCTTTTCTTCTTTCTTCTTCGGGAATATCAAAGGAATCCGCAAGGGAATGGGCCGGGTCAAGGGAAACCACGATAACTTTTTTCCCCAGCTTTGAGAGTTTATACCCCGTAGCTGCGGAAATCGTTGTTTTACCAACTCCGCCCTTTCCGGAAAATAGGATTATACGCATACAAATATTTTAAAGGGGAAAAGAAGCTACCACCTGAAGTGGGAGAAAACCATATTAGCCTGTGCCATCCTGTGAGTCTCCTCCTTCTTCCTATACGCCCCACCCTTCTCATTCAACGCATCCAATAACTCAGCCTTTAACCTCTCTATCATCGTATACTGCCCCCTTCCCCTCGGCCTCTCCCTCGCCGCCTCCACTAACCACTTTATCGCTAAGCTTATCTGCCTCCTTTCCGGCACCTCTATCGGCACCTGATACGTCGCTCCTCCTACCCTCCTCGGCCTTACCTCCCACTCAGGCTTTAACTTCTCTATCACCTTGTGAAGCAACTCAACAGGATGCATATTCACCTCTTTCGCCGCCTCCTCCAAAGCCGTGTATACTATCCACTCCGCCACACTCTTCTTCCCGTCCTTCATTACCTTGTTTATAAGCTTCTGAACCAAAACATCCCCATACTTGGGGTCGGGCGGTATCTCCCTCGGTGGAACCGGTCCTTTCCTCGGCATCTCTTAACCTCCTTTCTCTTCTTTGGGTCTCTTCGTTCCGTATTTAGACCTTGATTGTCTCCTTCCTTCAACTCCCGCTGCGTCAAGCGCTCCTCTGATAATTTTGTATCTTACACCGGGAAGGTCTTTCACCCTTCCGCCCCTTACAAGAACGATTGAGTGTTCTTGAAGGTTGTGTCCTTCACCGGGGATGTAAGCTGTGACTTCAATGCCGTTAGATAGTCTAACTCTTGCGACTTTTCTGAGAGCGGAGTTGGGTTTTTTGGGTGTGACGGTGTAGACCCTTACGCATACACCTCTTTTTTGGGGGCATCCCTGGAGTGCGGGAGCTTTAGACTTTTTCTTTCGTTTTTCCCTTCCGTATTTGACCAGCTGGTTAAATGTCGGCATTCCCTGACCTCCTAAGGTTAATAAATTTTAAAATAAAAACTCTAAAATGGAGAGATTCTGGGAATCCTACGGACTGACGGAAGAGGAGTATAAAAAAATACTTGATAAGTTGGGAAGAGAGCCGAACCACGTGGAGCTCGGGATTCTGGGAGCCCTCTGGTCTGAACACTGCTCCTACAAGTCCAGTAAAAAACATTTAAAGAAGTTTCCCACGCAAGCTCCCTGGGTTATTCAGGGGCCGGGTGAGAATGCGGGTGTTGTTGCAATTGATGAAAAGGTCTGGGTTGCCTTTAAAGTGGAAAGCCATAATCACCCCTCTTACATTGAACCCTTCCACGGCGCGGCCACCGGGGTCGGCGGGATAATTAGGGATGTTCTCTCAATGGGAGCAAGGCCAATAGTTCTCGGGGACAGTTTGAGGTTCGGGGAGTTTGATTATTACGAAACGCGGAAGCTTGTAAAAGGAGTGGTAAGCGGAATAAGCTTTTACGGAAACTGTGTAGGTGTTCCGACTGTTTTCGGAGAAACGTTCTTTGAATCTTCCTATAAGACAAATCCGCTCGTTAACGCCTTTTGCCTCGGCATTATGCCCGCGGGGAGAATTTACAGGGCAAGGGCAACGAAGGAGGGACAGGTTTTGTTTCTCATCGGTTCCTCAACGGGTAGAGACGGTATCCACGGTGCGGTTATGGCATCCGGTGAGTTCGGGGATGACGTTGAAGAAAAAAAACCGAATGTCCAGATAGGAGACCCGTATTTCGGCAAAAAGCTTATAGAAGCTATTATGGAGATTATTGAGGAGGAATTAATAGTAGGTATGCAGGACCTCGGAGCTGCGGGACTCGCAGGTTCTGCGTCGGAAATAGCGGCAAAGTCCGGAAAAGGTGTAGAGTTATACCTTGAAAAAGTTCCCCTGCGGGAAAAAGGAATGACTCCTTACGAGATACTCTTATCCGAGAGTCAGGAAAGAATGCTCCTTGTTGCAGAAGAGGATAAAGTCCAAAGAATTAAGGAAATAGCGAAAAAGTGGCACCTTGAGGGCGAAGTAGTAGGGAAAATTACGGATGACGGAAAGCTGAAAGCCTTTTATAAAAACGAGGTAGTAGCGGAACTCCCCGTATCTTTAATAGTTGATGAAGCACCCGTTTACGATAGACCTGTAAAGGAGCCGACATATCTGAGGGAAGTAAGAGATTTAAAAGAAGATGAGCTTCCCCAAAAGGATATAAAAGAGAGCCTTTTTAAGATGCTTTCTTCGCCCAACGTTGCTTCAAAGGAATGGATATTTACTCAATACGATTATCAGGTGGGGACGAACACCGTTCTAATCCCTGGTCATGATGCTGCAATCTTGAGAATTAAGTGGGCGTTGAGACCGGAGATAAGAACGGAAAAGGGCATAGCTATATCCTCGGAAGGGAACGGAAGAATGGTTTTCTTAAATCCTTACGAGGGGGGAAAGTATATCGTTGCGGAGGTTTGCAGAAACCTTGCCTGTGTCGGGGCGAAACCTCTTGCGATAACCGACTGTTTGAATTTCGGAAATCCGGAAAGACCCGAGATAATGTGGCAGTTTGTAAAAGCGATTGAGGGAATGGCGCAAGCTTGTGAAAGACTAAACGTTCCCGTGGTTAGCGGAAATGTATCCCTTTACAACGAAACCGTTGAAAAGGAAGAAGTCAGAAACATTTTCCCCACACCCATAGTTATAGGCGTAGGAGTTCTTGAAAATGCTGAGGAATATACCCCGAGCGTGATAGAAAGAGAGGGAGAGCTATACCTGATAGGTAATCTTGATGTGCCCCTATCTTTGGGCGGAAGCGAGTTTCTTAAATCGGTTCACGGTCTTATAAAAGGTGATGTTCCTAAAGTAGATTTAGAAAAGGAAAAGAGTCTTATAGAGCTTTTGCTTGAGATAAATAAAAAAAGAATTCCCGTTGCGGTTCATGACGTTTCTACGGGAGGTCTCCTTATAACCCTTCTTGAAATGGTTTTTCGTTCCCGATTCGGCCTTGAACTTGATATATACTCGGAAGAGAAAATGGATAAATTCCTTTTTTCCGAAAATCCCACGAGGGTTGTTGTCTGTGTTGAAACTGAAAAGGCGGAAGAGTTAAAGGATTTGGTTGAATCAAAGGGTTTAAACTGGCTCTACCTCGGGAGAACGAGTGAAGAGAGGAAGCTAAGGCTGGTTTACAACGGAGAGGAAGTCCTAAAGGAGAACATTGAGGAGCTAAAGGAGTTATGGGAAAAAAGTCTGGAGAAGTTCTTAAACTCTACTTTTTAATCGTCCTCATAGTATTTCTTCTTGATATATCTACGAAAAAACTGGCAGAGAAGTTCTTTACGTTCCCTTACGACCCGCTTCCTTTTCTGAAGCTTTACCTTATTCACAACAAAGGAGTTGCCTTCGGCTTTTTTTCGGATATTCCCGACACAATCAGGATACCCATTCTTGTGGTTATACCAGTTGTCGCCCTTTTCATAACCCTTTTTTATACACTTCAAGAAGGAAGTAAATTTACAGCCCTTTGTATGGGACTCATAGCGGGAGGAGCTCTGGGGAACCTTTACGACAGGATTTTCCTGGGACAAGTGAGGGATTTTATACACCTTCATATCGGAAATTACTACTGGCCTGCCTTTAATATTGCGGATGCATCCATAACCGTAGGTATAACCCTGCTAATACTCAAGAATTTCCTCGGAAAGTATTCCCTCAAAGGTTTTGTAAACAGAACCCGTTAAGTATACCTCTTTCAGATTTTCGGAAAAGTCTATGATAAGCTCCTCTCCGCTTTTTGTAATGACCTTTACCGGTTTTTTCTTTACCAACCCGCTTATGTATGAAACTATTGCGGACGCTGTTGCTCCCGTTCCGCAGGCGAGGGTTTCACTTTCCACACCCCTTTCATAGGTTCTTATCTTTATCGTGTCTCCCGAGACAGGTTGTATAAAGTTTACGTTAGTTCCCTTAGGTTGGAACTCCTCGTGAAATCTCAATTCCCTTCCGAGCTTTATAACGTTTATTTTCTCAACATCTTCAACGGGAACAACAAAATGGGGAACACCCGTGTTTATGAAAAATCCTCTTATATCCCCTTCCTTCGTTCTTAAGGTTTTTTCCTGAGGCTCGGTCGGAGGCGTTAATTGAACCTTTATAACTCTTTTATTCAGAACTTCCGCCCTAATTACCCCCGCAAGGGTTTCAAACTTAACATTTTTCCCTGCAATTCCCTTCTCGTATGCAAACCTCACCGCACACCTTGAGCCGTTTCCGCACATCTCGGCAACCGAACCGTCAGAGTTGAAGAACTCCCACTTAAAATCGTTTTCGGGATTATCGGGATTTTTTATAAGAATCAATCCGTCCGCACCCACTCCCGTGTGGAAAGCACAAACCTTTTTCACAAACTCTTCCTTAGATAATCCTTTTTCCTTTAAGAAGTTTTCTAAACTGTTCTCCCTGTCATCTATGATTACGAAATCGTTTCCCGAGCCTTGCAGTTTCCAAAACTCCATGGAGGTTTATTATATATTGATAAAAGTTATTGAAAAGTTCTGCTTATCAGTTTAACTTAATTCCTCATGCTTGAGGAAAGACTCAATAACTTTGTGAACAGATGTAAAGAGATAGGTTTAAAGATAACACCTCAGCGTATAGCGGTTTATGAAGTTCTTCTGAAGTCCGACAACCATCCGACCGTTGAGGAGATATACGAAAAGGTAAAGGAAAAGTATCCTTACGTTTCTCTGGCAACCGTTTACAGAACCCTTGAAACCCTTGAAAAAATAGGGTTGGCTAAAAGGGTATGCTTTTGGGGAAATTCCGCAAGGTATGATGCAAATGTAAGCGAGCACCACCACCTCATATGTGAGGTATGCGGAAGGATAGAGGATATAGAACTTGAGGAAAACCTGAACATCCCGGAAACCCTCAAAGGGTTTAAGACGGAAGGCTACTCCGTGAATATATACGGGGTTTGTCCTAAATGCCTTAAGAGTCGCTCCTGAAAACACCCATTTTTCTGAACTTTTCCATCCTTTCTTTTACAAGTTCATCCGCGGTTTTATTACATAACTCCTTGAGACAGCTCTTTATATACTTTCCGAGTATCATAGCAGTTGCCTTAGGAGACCAGTGAGCGGCACCGAAGGGTTCTGGAATAATACCGTCTATCACACCGAGCTCTTTCAGGTCTTTTGCGGTAAGCTTTAAAGCCTTTGCTGCATCCTTTACCTTCCTTTGGTCTTTCCAGAGTATAGCTGCACAACCCTCGGGTGAGATAACGGAGTAGTAAGCATTCTCAAGCATATAGACCCTGTTAGCTATCCCGAAAGCGAGTGCTCCTCCGCTCCCACCTTCTCCTATAATTACTGCAACACTTGGAACCCTTAAAAATGCCATAACATACATACTCTCCGCTATAGCTCTGCTTTGTCCCCTTTCCTCCGCACCTATTCCCGGAAAGGCTCCCGGTGTGTCTATGAACGTTATTACGGGCGTTTTGAACCTTTCGGCAAGCTTAAAAACCTTTATGGCCTTTCTGTATCCTTCGGGATGGGGCATACCGAAATTCCTTTCTATTTTTTCCTTTGTATCCTTTCCCTTTTCGTGTCCCACTACCGCGACGGGCGTGTTTCCGAGATATCCAAACCCCGCAATAACAGCTTTATCTTCACCGAAACAGTTGTCTCCGTGGATTTCCTTAAAATCCTTTATTAAAAACTTTATATAGTCACTGGTATGGGGCCTTTTGGGGTGTCTCGCTATTGTAACCCTATCCCAAGGTGAAAGATTTTTGTATAGCTTTTTTGCCTTCTCCCTGAACTTTCTTCTCAGCTCCTTTATCTCGGATAATACCTCTTCCTTTCCGAGGCGATAAAGCCCGAGGAGTTTATCCTTTTTTTCCTTTATTTCCCAAAGCTCTTTTTCAAACTCCGGTTGCATATCTATTTATCTTAAGCTGAAGAATATCATGTTGATAAATATCTTTGCAACTATTAACTTTAAGAGTAAAACCTTTCCTTCAAGGAGGTAGAGTATGCTGAGAGCTGAGTGGGTTGAAAAAAGAAAGAGATTTAAAAATAAAACTCAGATGCACCTTGCACGTCAAGGGATAATAACCGAAGAAATGGAATACGTTGCAAAGAGGGAAGGGCTTCATCCCGAGTTCGTAAGGCAGGAGGTTGCAAGGGGAAGGATGATAATTCCCGCAAACATAAACCATCTACACCTTGAACCGATGTGCATAGGAATCAATTCAAGGGTTAAGGTCAATGCGAATATAGGAAACTCGGGACTTGCCTCGGATATACCTACCGAAGTTGAAAAGGCAAAGGTAGCGATAAAATACGGAGCGGATACAATAATGGACCTTTCCACGGGTGAAGCGATTAAGGAAACCCGCGAAGCGATAATAAACGTTAGCACAGTTCCGGTGGGAACCGTTCCCATATACGAGGCTTGGAAGATAGCTAAGGGAAATGTTAAAGAGTTAACGGTTGACCTCATACTTGATGTGATAGAGGAACAGGCAAGACAGGGTGTTTCTTATATGACCATACACGCCGGAATACTCAAGGAACACCTTCCCTTAGTTCAACACAGGGTTATGGGAATTGTTTCAAGGGGCGGAGCTATCCTCGCCCAATGGATGGCGGAACACGGTAAACAAAACCCCCTTTACGAGCACTTTGACAAGATATGCGAAATATTCAAGAAATACGATGTATCCTTCTCACTGGGAGATGCCCTTAGACCCGGTTGTATAGAGGACGCAACCGATGACGCCCAACTTGCGGAACTGAAAGTTCTCGGGGAGCTCGTTGAAAAGGCCTGGAAGCATGACGTTCAGGCAATGGTTGAAGGACCCGGACATGTTCCCCTTCACCAGGTTGAGTTTAACATGAAGATACAGCAAGAATGGTGCCATGAAGCACCCTTCTACGTCTTGGGACCCCTCGTTCTTGATGTAGCACCCGGATATGACCATATAGGAAGTGCAATAGGCGGAGCTCTTGCGGGATGGGCAGGAGCTGCAATGTTATGTTATATAACTCCTAAGGAACACCTCGGTCTTCCCAATGTTGAAGATGTAAAGCAGGGTGTCATAGCTTACAAGATTGCAGCTCACGCAGCGGATATAGCAAAACATTGGCCTGGAGCAAGGGATTGGGACCTTGAGATGTCCATAGCAAGGTATAACTTTGACTGGAACAGACAGTTTGAACTCGCAATGGATCCGGAAACCGCAAGAGCTTATCACGATGAAACATTACCCCAAGAGGGATACAAGACAGCGAAGTTCTGTTCAATGTGCGGACCCGAGTTCTGCTCCTACAAGATTTCCCAAAAGGTTCAGGAAAAAGTTCCTGCGGAGGAGCTCATAGAAAAAGGAAACTGGGTTGCTCCCTAACCCTCTCCTCCTTTTAAACTACTTTTTTTATGAAACTCTTCATAGTAGAGTCCCCGACAAAGGCTAAAACCATCCAGAAATTTTTAGGAAGGGATTTTACCGTAAAGGCCACCTTAGGACATATAAAGGACCTTCCCGAAAAAGAGTTAGGCGTTGACCTAAAAACCCTAAGGGCTAAATACGTTTACAGGAGAGGTAAAAAAAAACTTATTGAGCAGTTAAAAAAACTTGCGAAAAAGTCAGAAATTGTTTATATAGCCACCGACCCAGACAGGGAAGGTGAAGCCATAGCCTACTTTGTGAAAGAAGATATAAAGAAAGCAAATAAGAACATAAAGAGAGCTGTTTTTTACGAAGTTACCAAAAAAGCCATTGAGGAGAGTATAAGAACAGCCGGCGATATAAATATGAACCTCGTTTACGCTCAGTTTGCAAGGAGGATACTTGATAGACTCATAGGATATCTTATTTCCCCGATTTTATGGAAAGAATTTAAAAATTTCAGATTGTCCGCGGGGAGAGTTCAATCTCCAGCCCTCAGGCTACTCGTTGAGAGGGAAAGGGAAATACAGAACTTTAAGGTAAAAAAGTATTACTACGTTAACGTTTTACTTGAGAAGAACGGAAAAAAGTTTAAGGCTTTATACGACTACAGATACGAAAACCCATCGGATGCAAAAATAATCGCCGAGAAGCTTGAAAAGGGTTTTTTCAGCGTTTACAAAATTGAGGAAAAAAAGGAAAAGGTAGCCCCGCCGAAACCTTTTATAACTTCGGACTTGCAGGCGGAGGCGAACTCAAAACTGGGTTTTGCTCCCGAAAAAACTCAGAAACTTGCCCAAGAGTTATATGAGAAGGGATACATAACCTATCCGAGAACCGACAGCTACAGAATGAACGAAGAGATAGCAAGAAAGTTTATGGAATACATAAGGGAAAAGTTCGGAGAAAAATACGTCGGCAGGCTCAGGAAGTTCAGACAGAAAAAAACCGCCCAAGGTGCCCACGAATGTATAAGACCCACAAGGGTTTTGGAAGATATTCCCGAAAGGGATGAGCTGAAGAAGCTTTACGAGCTCATATTCAGAAGGACACTCGCAAGCCTATTCAGTGATATGGACATCCTGAGACAAAAAGCAACCATAGAGGCGATTACGCCGGAACTTAAGCATCCGATTTATTTGGTAGCGAAAGGACTCAAAGTAATACACGACGGTTGGAGCAGAGTTTACCCCACCGATATAAAGGAAGAACCCCTTCCCGAACTTGAGGAGAATGAACTTCTTAAACTTATAAAGGTCCTTCTTGAGGAAAGGAAAACTCAACCGCCTCCGAGGTATACCGAAGGAACGCTCGTGAAGACTCTTGAAAAGTTGGGAATAGGGAGACCATCAACTTACGCGGTAATAGTAAAAACCCTCAAGGAAAGGGGATACATAGAGGTAAAAAATAAAGCTATATATCCCACGGAGATAGCCTTCCGTGTTGTTGATTTCCTTATGGAGAGATTCCCCCTGTTGATGGACTATAAGTTTACCTCCATCATGGAGGAAAAACTTGACCTCGTTGAGGAAGGTGAGCTCAACTGGAAAGCGGTTGTTTACGAGTTTGCGGATAAAGTTCTCGGGAAGGAACTTTTAAGGGTTTAGTGGTGGCCCAGGGCGGAGTCGAACCGCCGACACCCCGGTTTTCAGCCGGGTGCTCTACCACCTGAGCTACCGGGCCTACCAGGAATAATATTTTATATACCTTTCGTTTCATTTTCAAGTTAGAAGTTTTGGTAGAATTTTTAAAAATCTTTGTAGGGAGCGCAGGTTATGGAGATACAGACGCTTGTTGAGTCAAAAAAAGAGCTTGGACGGGAAAACATCGGGGAGTTTTTAAAGGAGCATTATCCCGATAGATATAAACTCATAGAGAACTGGGAAGAACTTAAGGGAGAGTTTAAGGTTATGCCCCTCGGAGACAATAAATATCTCGTCATTTACTCTATTCCAGAAAAGGAGTTTGAAAAGGAGCTCGGTATATTCCAAAGCGTAGGAGAGGCTATGGGGGCTTTTCTTTCAACCGCCCTTGAGCACGGATGGGAAGAGGTTCCCAAAAGTTACGTTATATACCATGCGGAGTTTACCGATGACAGAAATAAGCTCATAGCGGGAATTAAAACGGAGGAGGGAATATCAACTTACGACCAGCTGAAGCTTGAGGAGATGATGAAAAAGATGGTGAGATACCCGAGGGTTATAGCTTACTCTTCCGATGTTTTAACCTATATAAAGGACCTCTATCCCGACATACACACAAAGGCCTACGTAATAGCTCGGGAACTTGCAAAAACAGCGGGAGAGGCTCCGGAACTTGAGGCGTTCGGAAAGATTTACGGTGTTGACACGTCAACCCTTGAAGGAAAGCTGAACCTTATAGAAAAACTCCTGAAGAATCCCGTAAAGCTACCCGACGGAAGAGAAGTAAACTTAAGACCTTACTGGTATCCGGTTGAGTAAACTGGGAGTTTCCTTATTCTTCTTGTTCGTTTGTTTTCTCTTTTCAAACATACCCATAAGGGATTTTTATATTTTTCGCTTCTATCTTTCTGAGGAAGAAAAGTATAAAGAGTTTTTGGAGGAGTTCAAAGTAAGAAAAGATTGCCCTGTGGAAATTGGATATGCATCTTGGTATGGACCCAGATTTCACGGAAGGAAAACCGCAAACGGTGAGATATTTGACCTTTACAAGTTCACGGCGGCTTCAAGAGCTCTTCCTCTGGGAACGTATGTTCTGGTTTACAACTTTGAAAACGGAAAGTTTGTCGTGGTTCGTATAAACGACAGGGGACCATACGTTAAAGGAAGAATAATAGACCTTTCCTTTGCCGCAGCTTACGAGCTCGGCATACACAAAAAAGGTGTGGGAAAAGTTGCGGTAATACCCTTAAGATGCCTTTCTCCTTTAACCCAGCTTAAACTTTACGATAAGTTTGTAAAATACATACTTCGCACCTATTAGAATTTTTCTTATGGAAAAACCTTGGTCAGGAAGGTTCAAAGAGGAAACCGACAAGTTTGTTGAGGAGTTTACCCAGAGTGTGGACTTTGATAAAAAGCTCGCCCTTTACGATATCATTCAGGATATAGCCCATGTAAAGACGCTTACAAAGGCGGGGATACTCACAAAAGAGGAGGAAGAGAAACTAATTGATGAGCTTATAAAGATAAAAGGGGAAATTGAAAGGGGAATTTTTGAATGGAAAAGGGAGCTTGAAGATGTTCATATGAATATTGAGGCGGAGCTAATAAAAAGACTCGGAGACACTGGAAAAAAGCTCCACACAGCTCGCTCAAGGAACGACCAGGTTGCTACGGACGAACGATTATACCTAAAGGACGAGATTAAAGATATAAGGAAACTTTTGAAGGAGTTAAGAAGGACTCTTGTTGTGCTTGCCGAAAAAACCGTTGATTTTATAATGCCTGCCTACACTCACCTTCAGAGGGCACAGCCCGTAAGGGTGGCTCATTACTTTCTCGCATACAGGGAGATTTTTCTCAAAGATGATGAAAGACTTCTTGACCTTTACAGAAGGGTTGACGAGCTTCCTCTCGGAAGCGGAGCGGTTGCGGGGGTGGATTTTCCTCTGGACCGATTTTTTACCGCAGAAAATTTAGGTTTTAACAGATTAACGAGAAACTCCATTTACGGAACCGCGGAAAGGGATTACATAGCGGAATTTCTGTTTATATGTGCACTGATAGGACAACATCTTTCCAGGCTTGCGGAGGATTTAATAATATGGAACAGTGAGGAGTTTAACTTCGTGGAGCTTCCCGATAAGCTGTGCACGGGAAGTTCAATAATGCCCCAAAAGAAGAATCCCGACGTTCTTGAACTGATAAGGGGAAAAACGGGAAGGCTTTACGGAAACCTTATATCTCTCTTGACGGTTTTAAAAGCCCTGCCTATGGCTTACAACAGGGACATGCAGGAGGACAAAGAGCCGCTTTTTGACTCTGCGGAAAACCTAAAAGGAATGATTAAAGGCATGACCTTGGTTCTTGAAGGTATCAGAATAAAGGAACATACAATGAAAAAAGCTTCGGGAAATCTGCTTCTTATTACCGATGTTGCCAACTATCTCGTTGAAAAGGGTGTTCCCTTTAGGTCAGCCCATCGCATAGCGGGAAGTATCGTTGCATACCTGCTTGAAAAAGGAAAAAGACTTGAAGATATGACCCTTGAGGAGTTCAAAAGCTTTTCGGAGAAGTTTGATAGGGACATTTACGAGATACTTTCTCCCGAACGTTCAACGGAAAGAAAGAGAGTTTACGGGGGAACGAGCAGGGAGGAAATTATAAAACAGCTGGAGGCGGCAAAAAGGGAAGAAGGTTTATAAGCTTTCTTTATAGCTCTTCTTATTTAAAGCTTTTTTAATTTTTGGTAAACTTTTAAAGCACTCGGAGGGAATTATGCACAGCTTTTGGGTGGACCTGTTTGTGGCCATTATAAAAATGCTCGTTATACTGCTTATAGCCCTCGGTATAGGTGCATTCCTCACATGGGTTGAAAGAAAGGTAGCCGCTCATATACAAAGAAGACCTGGGCCTATGGTGGTGGGATGGCACGGACTTTTACAACCCCTTGCGGACGGGCTTAAGCTTCTCACAAAAGAAGACCTCTTTCCGAGACACGGGGATAAATTCTTATACCACCTTGCCATTATCTTAGCCCTCGTTCCCGCTACACTTGTTTTCTCGGTAGTTCCCTTCGGGCCTGAGTTTGAGATTTTCGGCTATAAGGTAAAGCCGATACTTTCCGATGTAAACGTCGGACTTCTGCTTGTTTTTGCCTTGGGTTCAATGGCAGTTTATGCGGTTGCACTTGCGGGATGGGCTTCAAACTCAAAATATCCGCTCATTGCTTCAATGAGAAAGGCGGGCGTTCTTGTTTCTTATGAAGTCGTTATAACCTTTGCGGTCATGGGGCCTATAATACTTGCGGGAACGCTTTCCACCTATGAAATAGTTCAGAAACAGATAGAGCAGAAACTTTGGTATATATGGGTTCAACCTATAGCCTTTGTCGTTTATATGTTTGCCGCACTTGCGGAAATGGGAAGGGTTCCTTTTGACATTCAAGAAGCGGAAGCCGAACTCGTTACGGGATTCACGGTTGAATACGGAGGTATGAAGTTCGGTCTCTTTCCGCTCGTTGAGTGGTATATAGAAGGCTTAACCCTCTCAGCCATAGCCGTTGTCCTCTTCTTCGGCGGTTGGTCTCCCATTAATATACCCTTTGTCGGATTCATAGACCCGTTATTTTTCCTCGGCCCTCTCTCTCCCTTCGTATGGTTTATTCTTAAAACAACCGCTCTCTTCCTGTTTATCCTTTGGCTTCACTGGACCTTGCCGAGATACCGTATAGACCAGATAACCCAGAATGCATGGAAAATCATGTTACCCCTCACGCTTTTTAATATTGTTATAACTGCGGTGCTTGCACCTATTATTTGGAGGTGAGAGGGATGATTAAGAAGGTTGCGGCAAAACCGCTCTCCTGGATAGAAAGGATTCTTTTCATAGATTTTTTCAAAGGTCTCAGGATTACCCTAAAGAATGCCTTTCGGAAGACGATAACGACACATTATCCTTACGAAAAGTTAACACCTCCTAAGCGTTTCAGGGGATACTTTGCCCATAAGGTTGTTGACGGAACCGAGCCTCAGCCTGCCTTCCAAGAATGGGTAAGCAGATACAATATACAGGTTGAATATGGAAAAAGCAGGTGTGTTGTATGTCTGAGATGTAAAAGGGCGTGTCCCGTTCCTCAGCTTTTTGAGATAGAAGGTAAAAAGCTCCCCAACGGTAAAAGAGTTGTAAGCGTTTTTAATATGAATATGCTCCTTTGCACCTACTGCGGTTTTTGCGTTGATGCTTGTCCCGTTGATTGTCTTTACCAGACGGATATACACGAAACCGCAAGCTACACAAGAAAGGACGCTATACTAACCCTTGAAATCCTTGAACAGATAGGTAGGGATTGGCAGATGAGAAGGGAGAGGGAACCCGACAGAATATGGATAGACGATGAACAAAGAATGAAGCTCTGGGGCGAGAATAATGTAAAATTACCTAAACCCGAGGGAGTTTAATGGGGAAGCTGGCTATATTCACATTTTTCTCACTTCTTGCAATAGGGTCGGGAATAGGTATTGTTACCCTGAGAAATCCCGTTTACGTTGTTGTTGCTCTACTTTCCTCTCTAATAGCCGTGGCGGGTATATTCTTTACCGCGGGGGCGGAGCTGGTAGGGGCTCTTCAGCTCTTGATATACGCAGTTGCTATAGCCGTTTTCTACATAATCGTTATAAGTGCGGTTCCCTGGCAAAAGGCCAAAAAAGGAGAAAGCCACTACAGATTTGAAGGGATTATTTCCCTGCCCGTGGTTTTACTTCTCTATCTTGAAATGATTGTAGTTTTTCTCCTGGGCGTAAAAGCCTCCCCCAAAGGGGAGATAATAAAATTCATTGAAAACCTCGGGAATGCAGAGGTAATAGGTGCTATACTTTTCAGCAAGTATTTTCTGGCCTTTGAAGTTGTATCTCTTGTTCTATTGATAGGCATGATTGGTGCGGTTTTAATAGGTAGAAAGGAGAAGCAGACCTATGAAGACGATACCCCTTGAAGCTTTCTTAGCGGTAAGCATGATACTTTTCGGGTTGGGAGTTGTTGGTATTATTGCAAGGAGAAATCTTTTAACGGTTTTAATGAGTCTTGAGCTTGCCCTGAATGCGGTTAATATAGCCCTTGTAGGGGCTGACCATTACCTCGGTCTTGCGGAGGGGCAGATATTTGCCCTCTTTATTATTGCCCTTGCCGCCACGGAAGCGGCGGTGGGTCTCGGTATAATCATAGCCCTTTTCAGGCTAAAGAGGGCGGAAAGCACAGGCGAAATAAACGAGCTGAGGGGTTAAAAAATGGAAGGGCTATTCGTTATATTCACACCTCTCATAGCGTTTTTGGTGATACTGATATTCGGGAGGAAGATAGGAG
>CAYRMG010000013.1:0-32150 GCA_964425585.1 uncultured Aquifex sp.
GAACAAGGGTTTGAAGTTTACGAAAATTTTAGGAATTTTTTGAAAAAAATGAATATAATTTATATTGAGGAGATCCATGAAGGAAAAATCGCAAAAACTTCAGACTCTTGAAAAGTTGCTGATTTACGATAGGATACTGAGATTCACGATAGACCTGTTAACGGGAATAAAGGAAGAGCTAAAAGCGGATATAGAGGAAACGAAGTTAATAGCGGATTCAGTTCTGGAAGGTGAAGAAAAGAAAACTGTTGAAAATTTTATATTAAAAATAGAAGAACTTTTTCTTTTAAAAACGGATGAAGTGCTTGACCATATATACGATGAGTATGAAGTTTTTAACTTTGATATAACTTTCCTATCCGCAATTCCCGAAGAGATAGAAAGGGAACTTGAACGGCTCGCTCTCGTGGACACTATAAATGCTAAGTTGGAACTTCTTATTGACATACTCAATGAAGCCTTTTGTCTTATTCCCGCGGAAAACGAAAGGTTAAACGTTGTTTTGACACCTTTCAGGGTTTATAAGGAACTTCTTAGTCATGCTATTGAGTTTAACAACAAATTTAGAGAAAACAAGTAAAGGAGGTGTATTATGGCAAGGAAAAGAAAGGCAGGTCCTAAGTACAAAAAGATTAGTTTATCCGTCCCAAAAAGCACATATTACATTCTCCTCGGTATAGCACAAGGCGATGAAAAAAAGTTAAACAAATTGATAAGGGGAATAATAGAGGATAAGTTTGCAGAATCAACTGTTGAAGAGCTGCAGATGTACATAGCAAAATCCGAAAGGGAGAGTGAGGAAAAAGAAGAAGCGGTTGAGGAACACATAGAAGAGCAGACTCAGTCCGAATGATTTCCGAAAGGATAAAAAGCATCAGCCCGTATAAGACGGAGGTCACCAAGGCCTCCGTTCGTTTATCTTCTAATGAATTTCCTTATGATTTTCCAGAAGAGATAAAGCAAAGGGTAAGCGAGGAGATAAAAAAAATTCCCCTAAATAAGTATCCGGATCCGACCGCCGAGGAATTAAAAGAGGTTCTCGGGGAATTTTTCGGAGTAGATCCGCAAAATATAGTTTTAGGGAACGGTTCTGATGAACTCATTTACTATCTTTCAATAGCAATAGGGGAGGTTTACCTTCCCGTATACATCCCCGTTCCAACCTTTCCCATGTATGAAATAAGCGCAAAGGTTCTGGGAAGACCCGTAGTTAATGTTCCCCTGGAAAAGGATTTTGATATAAATCTTGAAGAATCTTTAAAGAAGATTGCGGAGGAAAAACCGGTTTTAGGATATTTTGCATACCCTAACAACCCTACAGGTAATCTTTTCTCAAAAAGGAAAATAGAGAAAATCAGGGAAAAAGGTGTTTTTTGTGTGATAGATGAAGCTTATTATCATTACAGCGGGGAAACGTTTATTGAAGATGCATTAACACGAGAAGATACGGTTATTTTAAGAACACTTTCCAAGATAGGCATGGCGAGTTTAAGAATAGGTTTATTAATAGGAAGGGAAGATATAGTTAGGGAAATAGATAAGATTAGATTACCCTTTAATATAACATATCCTTCCCAGGTAATTGCAAAAGTTATACTCAGAGAAGGGAAAGAATTCTTGGAAGAAAAAATTAAGGAAGTTATAAGGGAAAGGGAACGGATGTATAACTCAATGAAGGAAATAGAGGGTGTGGAAGTATTTCCGAGCAAAGCTAACTTTTTACTTTTTAGAACACCTATGCCCGCAAAGGAAATATATAGAAGACTCTTAAATAGGGATGTTCTTGTGAGAGACGTTTCTTATATGCCCGGACTGAACAGATGCCTCAGGGTAAGCGTCGGAAAGCCTGAAGAAAACGACAAGTTTCTTGAAGCTCTTTATGAAAGTATAAAGGAAGTATAATCCTTATTTCTTATGGAAAATCTGATTTATCTAAACGCATATCTTCTGGTTCTTTTTACAATTGCCATTTCTTACACGGAAAGGTTAGGAATAGAGAGGGAAGTTTTTATATCATCTCTCAGGACACTTGTTCAGCTCCTTCTTTTGGCATATATACTCAAGTATATACTTAGGTTCAACGATTTATTTGAGTTTCTTTTAATTTTTGCTCTTATGACGCTGATTGCTTCCGTTATATTTACCGAAAGGAGTAAAAGTTTCAAGCTTCTTCCTGTAGTTTATATTTCAATTACATTGAGTTATATACTTCCGATATCTTTCCTTCTGGTTAGCGGAGTGCTTAAAAATTTTTCCCATGAAGTTATACCCTTCGGGGGTTTAATTATAGGAAATACACTGAACAGCTTATCCCTGTTTTACGACAGATTAAAAGCAGAAATAAAGAATAAAAAGGATGAGATAGAGGCTAAGGTAGCCCTCGGGGCAACATTAAGACAGGCACTTATGGACGTGATAAGGGAAAGTATAAGAATGTCTCTAATTCCAAAAATAAACTGGTTGAAGTCCGCAGGACTTGTGCATATTCCCGGTGTAGCAGTCGGTATGCTCGTTGCAGGCTCAAGTCCCTTGAAAGCTATTCTTTTTCAGGTGGTTATTCTATACACGCTTCTATTTTCGGGCGTTGTAGGAACCTCTCTTTTTGCATTCATCGGAGCAAAGGAAATTTTTAGAAAATCTTTCTCAAAAGGTTAGTAATCGCTTATAATTTCTTGTTATGAGATACGATGTGGTAATAGTAGGCGGCGGAGCTTCGGGACTTGCTTGTGCAATAACTCTTGCGTCCTCCCAAGGAAGAGGCTGGGATTGGGCGGAAGGTAAGAAGTTTCTCGTTATAGATAATGGAAAGTCTGATTTAAACAGGGCATACTTGAAAAACGCTCCGGGTGTGCCTATGGATATGCTCGGAACGGAGCTATTGCAAAAGTTAAAGGAACAGGCTAAAGCTTTAAGTAAAAACGTTGATTTTGTAGAAGATACTGTTGTAAAGGTTGAGGGAGAGAAGGGAAATTTTAAGGTTCATACCCAGAGGGGTAATGTATACGAAGCGGAGTATGTAGTTCTGGCTTCTGGCTTCCATAAGTTTGAGATAGAGTGTGAAGGTGTGGAGGTTGTTGATAATCCTAAATCCCCGAAGCCGGGAAGGGTTATGATTAAGCACGATGGAGATTATAGGGTTAAGGAAGGTCTATACGTTGCAGGACTTCTTGCGGGAGTAAGCTCAATGTATACAGCAGCGGCGGGGAGCGGTGTCCAAGTAGCTATCAACATACTATCCGAGTGGGCGGGCAAACCTATAGTCATTCACGATGTTCCCGAAAAGAAGTGAAAAAGCTTTTCTCCCTTTTAATAACTTTTCTTCTTGTTTCTCTTCTTTTTTACTTTATTCCGCTCGGTGAGTTATTAAGCAGTCTTAAAGAAATAAAACCGACAAACTTTTTTGTAGGTTTTGTATTTTATACGCTTAGTCAATTTACAAGAAGCTTAAAATGGTCTTTATTGTTAAATATACCTCTTAGGATATCCTTTTTCCTTAATTCTGCAAATTTATTCTGGAATAACATTCTTCCCGCAAGAAGCGGTGAGCTAAGCTGGTTTTACTATACAAAGAAGTTAGGTGTGGAATTGAAATTCTCGGTTTGGAGTTTCTTAGTAGGAAGAATATACGATTTACTCGGACTTATTTCCTCGGTGATTTTTGTATTTATTTATGTGAAGTTTGGAGTTTATCCGACACTTGCGTATTTACTTTTACTTTTCTTTATCTTTTACATTATTCCGCTATGTATAAGATTTATACCCGATAAAGTCCGCTTGAAGGGTTTTTTACTTAAGGAATTCAGGCCTACATTGTCTTTAAAATTATTTGTGCTATCTTTACTTTCTTTTTTTCTTAAAGCTTTAGCAACCTACAGCGTTGTTATGAATTTATGGAGTTTTGGATTCTCAATTTACACGTTAGGATTTTTGGGCGGGGAGCTATCCTCCGTTCTTCCCGTTCACGGGTTTATGGGATACGGAAGTTATGAGTTCGCATTCGGTATTCCTATGAAGCTTTACGGCATTGAAATAAAAGAAGCCCTAAAAGTTGGATTCATAGCCCACAACTTTTTACTGATTTCCTCATCTTTTTGGGGTGTTCTTTCTATTTTTTACCTGCAAGTTTTCTCTCGTAAAGCTCCCTGACCTTTTGTCTTCCCCATTCAACCGCTTCAAGTATTTCCTCTACACTTTCGGGGTCTTTTATGTTTACCTCGCTTAGCGCTTCTTCTATGAGATCCACGATATCAAGGAAGGATATCTTCTCCTCAAGGAAAAGTTTTACAGCTTCTTCATCCGCCCCCACAAGGACGGGTATGTAAACCCCTCCCATAAATCCCGCCCACTTTGCGAGGTCTATAGCTTTGAACTTAGTTGTATCAACCTTTTCAAAGGTTATGGGTGAAAGTTCAAGAAGAGACATATGCTTAAAGGGATATTTTTTCCTTCGGGGATAAAAAAGAGAGTAAAGTATGGGAATTTTCATATCCGTTTGCGAAGTATGCATAAGAAAGCTGTTGTCTATAAGCTCAACTATTCCGTGAACTACACTCTGGGGATGTATTACAACCTTTATCAACTCAAGGGGTAGGTCAAAAAGGTAGGACGCTTCAAGCATCTCAAAGCCTTTATTCATGAGTGTTGCGGAATCAACCGTTATTTTAGCTCCCATATTCCACCTTGGATGGTTTAAAGCTTCCTCAACACTTACGTTTTTTAATTCCTCAATACTTTTATCCTTAAAAGGTCCTCCCGAAGCGGTTAGGTATACATACCTCAGCTCTTCCCTCTTAATACTTTCCAGAAGCTGAAACAATGCGTTATGTTCACTGTCAACGGGTATAACCTTATCCCTATTTTTTTTCACCAGTTCACCGAGGCATATAATTGATTCTTTGTTAGAAGCAAGCAAAATCTTTCCCGATTTAAGGATTTCGTAAGCGGGCTTTATTCCGTAAACTCCGGAAACAGCATTCATCAATCTATCCGATTCTTCAATAATTGCCTTTAGTCCTTCATCACCCTTTAGGTATTTACTTTCTTTGGGTAAAGCATCAAGCCAATCCTTTGAAGGTTCCTCGTAAGAAACCACAAATTTCGGTTTATACTTTTGAGCCTGAGATAAAAGCTTCTCAGAAGCTCTTCTTGCAAGAATACCTGTAAGTTCTATTTCATCCCTGAACTTTTCATAAACCTCAAGGGTTTGGGAACCCACGGAACCCGTTGAACCGAGAACGCCCAGTTTCATCACAATCAATGATAAAGGATTTTTAAGAGGTTTCCATAGTCTGGAACACCATAGAGTAAACCGTTGAACAGCAATTAGGAGATACTACGGGCTTCAATCCTAAAGCCTTTGAGTAGGTAACTATTCCTTCCGCGGGAAATGCTATTCCGTTTACACCCGCAAGAACCGCATAAGCGTCCAATTTTACCCTTTCCGCACCGGCAGGTCTTGCACAACCTATAACGACAGGTGAGTTTTGAACTTGTTTTCTCGCATAAAGTATTACTTCAGCTGTTTCCTCGGTTTTCGGGGGAGGAAGTAGCTGGAACTTAGCCTTTCCGTAGTAGGGCATTATTACAACCAGAACCAGTGCATCGGGTTCATACTTCGCTATCATATCAATGGCGCGATACTCTCCCTTTATCTTTCCGTAGTGAAGTCCTATGATAACGTGGGGAACTATCCTGAGCCCGGCTTCTTTTAGAAGCTTCAGGGAGCGGTCGTAATCTTCTGTTGTTTTGTGGGGTAATTTGTAGACTTGGGCTATAGTTTCGTTGTCTCCTATTATGTCAAGAAGAACAGCGTCAACTTTAGCCTCTTTCAATCCTTGAACGTATTCCTCGTCAACGAGACCGACGTGGCAGGTAAGCAGAAGGTTAAGTTCTTCCTTTAGATACTTCATTGCATCAAAGAACTCCCATAAAGGAACGTAACCGTTTTTATCGGAACCGCCTGAAATCAGAACTCCTTCAATACCTTTTTCCTTCAACTCTTTTCCAACTTTTATGAGTTCATCGGGTGTGGTTGCGGGAATCATATGCCACAGAATTTTAGAAGCACAGTGGTCACACATAAGCTCACACTGTCTTCCCGTCACGGATATGTCAACAAACTTCGGCGGAGAGTTTACGGAGAAATCATCCACCTCGTAGTGTTTAAAGCCGGGAGCGTAAAAGAATATCCTATCCCCGAAGTTTTTCCTTCTTATTTCATAACCTTCGTAGAGCTTTTCAACAAGAGAAGGATTAAGCTCTATATCAAGTTCTTCAACCGCTCCCTGAAGATTCATATCAAACTCCTGCTAAAAAGGGTTTTTAAAAAGGGGAGGAGAAATTAACCGCACTTGACCCCCTTCTCTTGAACGATTGGCTGGAGAAGTTCCGCGGCTTTGTTTGCATCAACAAGTTCCGCTTTTGCCGCTTCGGGGTCTGCAGGCTTTAGTTTCGCTATCCATCCCTGACCGTAGGGGTCGTCGTTTACAAGTGCGGGATTGCCTTTCAGAGCGTCGTTTACTTCAACGATTTCCGCTTCAAAGGGTGCGGGAACGGGTCCTACCCACTTTCCGCTCTCAATAGTTGCAACGCTTTTGTCCTTCTTTACGGCTTTCCCTACTTTCTTGGGTGTGTAGGCTACGAGCCTTCCCGCCATTGCTGAAGCTACTGATGTTAAACCTATGGTAAATACTCCGTCCCCTTCCTCCTTAACCCATATGAAAGCATTCTTGTCAGGATTGATGTAATAGAGTCTATCCTCGGGAAGAGGACATCCGTTAACTTCCGCCATATCACACCTCCCTTAAAGTTTATTAGAACTAAAAGGTTATTAGCTTATCCGCGAGCATAGCCCTGATTGCGAACTCACTTGCCGGAACAATTCCGTCAATTTCGGGTATTAAATCTTCTTCAGTCAATCCCATTGAATCTACAGCCTGTTTACAGGAATAAAATTTTACACCGGCGAGCTTTGCATCTTTCATAAAATCGTAAACGGTTTTCGGCTTTTTCCCGTTTGCCGAGAAACAATTTCCTTCAAGGGAAGGACATATCTTTTCCGCAACGCCTTTCTTTATAAGATTTGTTCCGTCCATATTAAAGAATATTTCAACATCCGCTTCTTGAGAAGCCATAAGTGTAGCTATATAAAAAGGTGTTGCACACCTCCAAGGAGTCTTCGGTCCACTGGTCATCAATATTACTATTTTTAACTCTTTTTCCAACATTTTACTTACCCCTGATTTATGTCTCTATTAGTTTTTTTTATTAAAGGCCCGCACAAGCGGGCCGAAAGATTAAACGAGGCCGAGTTTTTTGAGAACGGGTATGGGGTCCGACAGATTATCCTTAAGCTTTACATCGTTTGCGCTGTATCCGAAAGCAATTCCGAGAAGCTGTGTGAAGTATGCTGCGGGAACGTCAACGTCGGGAACTCCCTTCAGCATAAGTCTGTGTCTATACATCTCAAGAGATGCGTGACAAAGGGGACATTCCGTTGCTATTATATCCGCTCCGTTTCTTTTTGCTGTTTGGAGAATCATCATAACAAACTTTTCCGAAACCTCTTCGTCCGAGAGGGAGTGAGGTCCTCCGCAACATTGGGTATGCATAGGTTCAATTTCAACGCTTGTAGCTCCCGCAGCTTCAAGCAGAGCTTCCATATAGTAGGGGTGTTCGTCATCGTCAGCGGTTTCCCTTTTTCTGGGTCTGACCTGTTCCTCATCTTCAGGTGCTATGTGAGAGTAGGTTCTTGCGTAGAAGTGGGGTCTTGTGTAAAGACATCCGTAGTAATTCGCTACTTTAAGCCCTCTTAGCGGCTTCTTAGTTTTTTCCTTTACCTTTTCGGGACCGGCTTCGTGGTAGAACCACTCAAGTATATGGTAGGTGTGGGGTATTGTATCAAGGGGTTTTTCTCCTGCTTCCTGGAGAAGCTGATTTATTCTCTCCAGCGTCTTGTTATCGGTTTCTAAGAAGTATTCGGCTCTCTGGAGTGAGAAAGAACATCCGTTACACGGAGCTACGATTACGTTATGCCCTTGCTGTCTTGCAAGGGACATATTTCTCGCATTGAGTAGCATGGTTCCCCAGAAGCTAACGTTTTTGGTTTCCATAGCTCCGCAGCAGTTGTAATCTTCAAGATAATCAAGCTCAAGACCGAGTTCCTTAGCCACTATTCTTGTTGATACGTCATAAGCTCTTGCCGCACCTTCTAAAGAACATCCGGGATAATAAGCAACCTTCTTTCCGATACCACCCAAAGGCGGTTTTCTAAATTGTGCAGGAACTGCCATCTTCCTTACCTCCTTGAAATACAATTAATGAAGCTCAACACCTTCCTCTTGAAGAACTTTCTTGAGAACCTGTTTCATCCTGCTCCAGTTCTTCGTTCTGGGGTGTATGAGCATATGTTTTGCGTTGAGCAGTAAGAAATCTATATTCAGGTTCTTTATGGGTTTTACGGCAAGTGTTTTTAACCATTCGGGTATATCACCGAATAGAGGAACGGGTTTTTTAAGTATGGGGTCCTTGAATACCTTATAACCCTGCTTTTCTATCCATCCGAAGAGAAGTTCTCCGTCCTCAATTCTTCCGTATTCTACGACCTGTTCAAGGAAGAACTTGTCAAACTTCTTGGAGGGATACTCCTCTATCAGTCCCCTCTTTGCAAGAACCTTGAGTATAGCCTTAAGAACCTCTTCTACGAGAACCCCTTTAGGACACCTGTGGGTGCATTTATGGCAGGAGACGCATCTCCACATTACATCCGCTCTTTTCTGGAGCTCGTCAACCATTCCGAGCCTTGCGAGATATATGAAGTGTCTCGGATTATACCTTTCGTCCCAGTAGTTGTGAACGGGACATGATGCTGTGCAGTAGGAACATTGATAGCATTGGAGTATTGTCTTTCCTTCGGGTTGCTGAAGTATTTCGTCAAGAAGTGATAAGTCATAATCCTCTATAACCCTGGGAAGGATAATGAGGTTCCAGTCTCCTGATACATCAACACCGTCTATAACTAACCTATCCTTTCTTAAAATTCTCTCCGGTTCAACAAGAGACCGTTCGTGAATAGCCATCTCTCACACCTCCTAAGATGATTCAACATCCTTGTAATGTATGGGAGCGTGAACTCCCAAAAGCCTCCTCGCCATAACACCGGCGGGAGGGAAGAATCCCTTAGCACTGTGCATAGTAGAAAGCGTCATGTAATCAACATACGTCGCGTAAATCATAGCGAGGAATATATCAACGAAAAGGTAGTCTTTTACCTTTACACCGAACTCGTGAAGTTTTTCCGCTATCTGTTTGTAAACCTGCTCAAACTGTTCGTATGTTTCCCCATACATCTTTCTTCCCTTTCCTCCGGTCGGCGATTCTTCCTTAAGGAAAACTATGGCTCCCGTTTCCGTTTCCGGGTCCCATACCCAAGAAGTCCAAAGGATATACTTATCGGGAAACGTGAAGTGAAGAAGTTCTGCGGCTATGTCTTTTGCAGCTCTTCTGTCTACACCTCTTATATTCCTTGCAAATTCCTCTACCTTTTCTTCCCAGGTTCTCGTATCTTCTTTCTTACCGAACCCCAGAAAACCTCCTTCTTCACCGTAAAGGAGTTTTCTTATAGCTTCTTTGAGGTTTTCTACACCCGTTTCCTCTATGATGCGTTTCTTTTTCCTTCTTGCCGGGAATATGTGTTCAAGAATTTCCTCCAGATCCTCTTTTGTTAGCTTCTTTATGCTGTCTTTTGAAAGCTTCTGCTGAAAGAGTTCGCTCTTTGCTTTTACATCCTGATAAAACTCCTGTAAAAACTCTTCTCCTTCACTTAGTATTTTTATGAGGTAATCCCTTATAAGAGCTTCATCAAGAGAGGCGGCCTTAAAGCCGCCTTGAGGTTTTTGTTCACTCATGCGCTCACCTTAGCTCCCAAAAATGTTGCAGCTTCTGCACCTGCGGCTTCACCTTCTGCGAGTGAGGACTCAATATCTATGGGGCCCTTGCAAGCACCCGCTATGAATATACCGGGTCTGTTTGAGATAATGTTTGAACCGCTATCTTCTGCAGGGATAAGGAATCTGCTATCGGGGTCTTGTGCAAGTCCGAGTATCTTTGCAACTTTAAGGGTTCCCTCTGAGGGTTCCATTCCCAGAACGAGAACCACAAGGTCCATCGGTATTTCCGCAGGTCTTTGAACTATAGTATCCTCGTGCTTAACCCTGAGTCTTCCGTCTTTCGGAGAGTAGGTTATTTCCGCTATCCTACCCCTTACGTATCTTACTCCGTATTTCTCCTGAGGTGCCCAGTAGAATGGGTATTCCCACGTTCCGTAAGTTCTTACGTCCATGTAATAACAGAAGACTTCAACTTCGGGATACTTTTCTCTTATTTCGGAACCTTGGAGTCCTGAGAGTGCACATCCATATCTACAACAGTGAACGTTTGTAACACCGAGCTGTCTGTCTCTGGAACCTACACAGAATACGAAAGCAACCCTTTTGGGTAGCTCTCCGTTTGAAGGTCTGTAGAGTCTTCCTTCCCTTGAAAACATTTGCTCAAGTTCAAGGTTTGTGATAACGTCGGGGTAGATACCGTATCCGAGCTCACCCTTTCTCTTTGCGTCAAAGTGTCTAAATCCCGTTGCTACTACTATTGCGCCTACTTCTACCGTTTCACCGTTTGAAAGGGTTACCTTAAAGTTGGGTGCTTCACCTTCACAGGCTTCAATTTCGGTGTTAAGTTTTACTTCCACATTGGGGTTGTTTTGAACTTCTTCAATGAAGGGACCTAAAACTTGTTGAGGTTTCATTTTTCTGGGAATTAGCGTGTGATAATCCTCAAGGATAGGTCTTCCACCGAGCTTACTTTCCTTTTCCACAAGGATTGTGTGAACACCAAGTTTTCCGAGCGTTCTTGCGGCTGCAAGACCTGCGGGACCACCACCTATTACGAGCACAGACTTTGCCATTATCACCCTCCTTTAAAAGGTATTTATGGATAGGGGGCAAAAGCCCCCGAGGAAATATCCGTTATGACTTGAATAGAGGTAGGTCTGCGGTTGCGGATTTTCTATACTTGAATCCGTCGGAGGTCTTGCTGTAGGGTTCGTAGAGGTCGTATTCCTTGAAGAACTCAAGGAGCTCGTCATACTTACCTTGTTTTTCAAGCTCGGAGATATACTTAACGGTGTCTTCCCATTCTTTCTTGAGTTCTCTCCAGTTGGTTATACCCATCTTTTCAAGGAGAGGTTCATAGTTAGAGCAGTTCCAGTAGAGCTGAACTACCTTGAAGGGGTGTGCTCCGCATGCGAGTGCTGAGAACATTACATCGGACATTACAGCTACGGGGTAATACATTCCGTGAGCCTTTCCTATCCATTGGTTCTTTTCAAAGGTTGTCGTGCATCCCGTGTCGTGGGTTATGATAACGTCAGCCTTTATTTCTTCAGCTATAACCTTAAGCTTTCTTTGGATAGCGAAGGACCTTGTAAACTCTCTTTCCGTAAGAATGTGTCTGAATCCGAATCCACAGCAGTCATACCAGGTTGAGTAGTCCACTACTTGAGCACCGAGCTTCTTTATAACAGCGGTAGAAGCTGCGGGTCTTTGTCCGTTGTAAACTTCGGGGTCGTAGGGATAGTCGTCGGCTATCATCTTCCAGGTGTGGCAAGCGTTGTGTATTGCAACCCTTACGTTGGATACGTCTATTCCTTTGGGTTTTCCTTCCTTTTCGTAGAGTTCCGCTATTTCGTCCCTCATAGCGTGAACCCATTCGGAGTAGTGAACTATTTCTTGAGGTATTACAATTCTTCCGTCCTCCGTCAGTCTTCCGAGCTTCTTCAGAATGGGCTTAACTGCTTCTCTCAGTTCTTTGTTAAATATGAGTTGCTCCCTGGTTTCCTTATAGGATCCGAATGATGTTCCGCAGTGTATGAGAGGATAGTATCCCGTCTTCCAAGCTTGGTGCATGTTTCTGAGCCATACCGCTGCAAGTGCTACAGGATTTGAGGTTCCGGAACCGTGGTAGTTCCAAGCTGTGCAGGAAGTTTGGTGAGGTTCGTTGAGGTAATCAAGTCCAAACTTGTTCATGAACCAGAATATGGATGCGGGGTATCCGGGAATGTTACCGCATTGTCCGCAAGATTTGTGGTGCCAGAGCTTGTTCGTGGGTATTACCTTTATCCTTCCCGTTCTCGTGTAAACGTATTTCGGTCTGTATTCCTCGGTTATCCTGAAGACGAGAATTTCTCCCTTTTCCTCAAGCTCATACATTTCTTCAAAAAGGTGGTCATAGTGGGAGTTCTTATTTAATATGGGAAAAGGTTCCTTTTCAGGATACATAAGATAGGGGCTCTTAGATTTGTGAGCCATAGCCAACACCTCCTTTAAAAGTTTTTTTCAAGAGCGGGGCACCAACCCCCTTCATTAGCTTAAGCCTCTGCCTCCTCCATTTCTTCCATAAGTTCTTCCCATCTTTCTTCGTTTTCTTCTACTATATCCATAATTACGTTATAGAGGTTGGGGTCAAGTCTTTCAAGCATTTCAAATATTCCCGTATCTCTCCAGATTTGATACATCTCTATAGCGGTTTGGAGAGAAACTTCCCAAGCGGTTTTAACGGATTTTCCGACGTCAAAGGGAATAGCCATTCTTTTAGCTCTGAGGTTTTCCATGTTATCTAACATCTTTGGTCCCCAGTCGGGGAAGAAGTCCGGTTGAAGCATGTCTGCGGAGAGCTGGTTACCAGTTGTCATAACCTTGAGGAGAACTCTTCCGTAGGGCTTTAAGAGATCCTTGGTCGCCTCAAAGGCGTTTCTTACGGCAACTTCTCTCATTATTATGACGAGCCCGCCCGGATTGTTAACGAAGGGACATCTTATCCAGCATGTGAAGCACTGGGAGCACGCCCATATGTATTCGTGCATCATATCGTAGAGAACATCTATGTCATTCTCAAGGAATCTTTGAACTATTTCCCTGGGGGAGTAGTCAAAGAATCTATTTGATGGACAGGATGCGGTGCAAACTCCGCAGTTGAGACATCCGAAAAGGTATTCTTTAAATCTAAAGTCAGACTTTACTTCCTCTATTATCCTTACCTTTTCTTCCCAGGGAACCTGAAGTGTTTTTTCAGAAATGGGGATATTGTATCCATATTTACGAACTTGAGTTTGCTCAGCCATCTCAAAACCCTCCTACGGTTTTTTCCTCATTTTTAAATTAAACAACACTTTATAGAAAAACCAAAAAATTTTTTTATGGAAATATAAAAATATCCTTATAGGATAAAGAAAAAGTAAAGAAGAATTAAAGGGTGATGACAGCATACTCACCGCTCATAAGCTTGTCAAGGAAAGCCGCACCGCCGAGGATTCCGTCACATATTTCCTTATTTACGTCTTCTTCCTTGTATATGTCCGTGAGGTCTAGAGATGGTGTGCAGAGGTAAATTTTTACTCCCGCATCCTTAGCCATTTTTATAAAGTCATAAACGGTTTGTTCTACACCGGGTCTTACCTTAACCTTCTTCGCATTATCCTTCATAAGTAGATATCCGGCTTCCGAAGTTATCACCATCTCAACTTCGTAGTCCATGGTTGTCGCTGCAGTTGCGAGGAAAAACGGTGCTCCCGCCTGGGGATTGATTAGCTCACCCGTTGTGGGCTCAGCTCTTACAAAAAATGGAACCGTAACTATGTAGAATAAGAGCTTTTCAAACTCCTGACCTGCCATACCTCACCTCCGCTTTATATTCAAACGAATATTATCATAGGTTTGTCCGCTGCGAGAACGTAGTTAAAGAACTCGGTTGCTCCCGCGGGAGGTTCAAGCCCGTCTATGAGGTCCTCCCTCTTATAACCGAAAAGGTCCATCGTCATTTGGCAGGGTATTAACTTAACATCCGCTTCTTTACACAGCTCAAGGAGCTCTTCTATGCTTGCTACACCCTTTTCCTTAATTCTTTTTTTCATCATTGAGGTCATAAAATCGGTCATGCCGGGTATTATGCCCATTATCTGGGGAGGTCCGGGGAATACGCTTTCCATTAGGCTTGCAAGTTGACCGGCCACGGGTGTCTGCTTTACGGAATCGGGGAAAACCATAGGCATTGCGGGATTTCCCAGAGGTGCAACTTTCAGTTGTTTTACCTTCTCCCTGTGGATTATGTTAAGACCGTAAAAGGTAAAAAATATGGCTGTTTCAACACCCAGAGAAGCCGCAACGGAAGCAAGAATGAGGGGAGGATAGGCCATGTCAAGGGTTCCTTTTGTTGCTATTATTGCAAGTCTTTCTGTAGCCATTTTTATCCTCCCCTATTATCCCTTTTTCCTGATGTAGTATATGTATTTTCCTCCCTCTTCAGCCATTTCAACGAGTTCGTGACCGGTTCTTTGACAAAAGGCAGGTATATCCGCCTTTGAACCGGGGTCGGTTGATATAACTTCAAGAATTTGACCGGGTTGAAGCTCCTCAAGAGCCTTTTTCGTCTTCAGAACGGGAAGGGGACAGTTAAGTCCTGACGTGTCCAGAACCTTGTCGGGCGTAATTGTAGCCATAACTCCAACCTCCTTTAAATAATTCTTAATATAAGATTATGCTTATCCTCAGGTTTTCATCTTAAGAAATTTTTAATAATTTCATTAAAATACTTTATAATTTTCAGTTCAGTTTTTTAAGCAGGTAAACAAGCAGTTTAGCAACCGCCTCGTAAAGCTCGGGTGGTATCTCCTCGTAAAGGTCAACATTTATAAGGGCTTCCACGAGATTCTTATCCTCAACAATCGGTATTCCGTTTTCCTTTGCGAGCTTTATTATTCTCTCCGCAACCTCTCCCCTTCCTTTCGCAACAACGATGGGAGCCTTGTCCTCTTCCGGCTTATATTTAAGTGCAACTGCTTTTTTATGCTTCATACCCTCACCTCTATGTTGCTACTTTTTGAAAGTTCTTTTATAAAGTTATTTTCCTCCTTAAGGTTGAATTCAATGTCTTTTATAGGTTTTCCGAGAATTTTGTTTATATCTTTTATAGAATTCTTAAGTTTTTTGAGTATCTCTTCATCATTTGACTCAAATTTTATGGAGAAAAAGGAGATAGATTTAGATGTAAATAGGTGCACGTCCAGAAACTTATTTCCGAGAGGGATATGGATTGAGATTTTAAAGCCTTCTGAAACCTTAAAAAGTAAAAAAGCCTTTCTTTCCTCCCACTTTACAGGTATCAAAATCCTTTCATAGTTGTTTTCAATAATGTATCTTTGTAGTAGCTCAATAAACTTTATCAACTCCTCTCTTTTTTCTTTTAGAGCTTTATACTTCAAGTCTTTCTTTATCTCTTCAAGCTCATCGTTTACGAGAGCTTTCAAGAGCTTCCTTTCATAAAATAATCCTGAGTTTTTAAAGGCTTTAAAACTTAAAATTTCCTCCAAGGGATAGCCGTCCAGTTTATTGAGCAAACCTCCTATAAATTTGAGGGAGATATCTTTCTTAAAAGAAGCATTTACAACCTTTAAAGTAAGTGGGTTTAATTTTGTAAAAACAAGGGTAAGGGTTTCTCCTTTCTTTAGCGGAACGCTTAAGTTATTTTCCGCCTCAAGCTCATATCCGTTCTCAAGAAGGAGAGTAATCTTTCCGCCTTCATTTTTCAAAACCTGAGCTTTTAACGTTTTTGAAGAGAGAATAAAGTTTTTAAGAACTTCGGGAACCTTTCCGAGAAGTCTTATCTCAAGCTTTTTTGAGACTTTTGTCGTTTCCTGGGGCTTTCCGCTGAGAATAGCCTGCTCTAAGAGAATACCTTCTATTCTTCTTAGTTCCACATTTTAAAATTTATCTATGGGGATGAGAGATTACGAGCTCTTATTAAAAGAGCTTTCGGAAGAGAATGTAAGATACCTTCCCCTTTACTATCTTAATGAAGTTCTTGAAATGATACTTACTTCCGTTGAAAATATTCCGAAAGATACGGCTCTTGAGCTCCTTTATATACTTCGGGTGAATCCGGGAATCAGGGAGAAGGTGGATGAACTTTTATTTTTAATACAATAAACTTTATGGAGCTGAACGAGTTAATAAACAAAAATGGTTCAAAAATACTTCTCATAGTTCTTGACGGACTGGGAGGCCTGCCCGTAAAAGACGGAAAAACGGAGCTTGAACTGGCAAAAACTCCGAATCTTGATGAACTTGTTAAAAAGTCCGCCACCGGGCTTCATATACCCGTTGATTACGGAATAACACCCGGAAGCGGTCCGGGACACCTCGGTATTTTCGGCTACGATCCTCAGAAGTATAAGATAGGGAGGGGAATACTTGAAGCATTGGGTCTGGGAATAGAGGTTCAGGAGACGGATATAGCAGTAAGGGGTAATTACGCAACCGCAAAGAGGGAGGGGAATAAGGTTATTATAGTTGACAGAAGAGCGGGAAGAATACCTACCGAGGAAAATAAAAGGATTACTCAAAAAATACAGGAAGCGGTGAAGGAAATTGACGGTGTTAAGGTAATTATAAGGCCCGGGTTGGAACACAGGTTTGCGGTGGTGTTCAGGTTTCCCGAAAAGCTACCCCCCGGAAGCGATGCCATAAACGACACGGATCCCCAGCAGGTTGGTAAAGAACCCTTAGAACCGAGGGGTGAAAACCCAAACGCGGAAAGGGTTGCCGAGGTTGTGAAAAAGTTCATACAAAAGGCAACGGAAGTTATAAAAGATGAGCCAAGAGCCAATTATATACTCCTCAGGGGATTTGCCCAAAAGCCTCATATACCTACAATGGAAGAAAGGTTCGGATTGAGAGCCTGCTGTATAGCAGTATATCCCATGTATAAAGGGCTTGCGAGTCTTGTCGGTATGGAACTCATAGAGTTTGAAGGAAACACAATAAAAGACGAGATAGAAGCATTGAAAAAGGTTTGGAATGAATATGATTACTTCTTTGTTCATATAAAAAAGACGGACAGCTACGGTGAGGACGGAAATTACGAAGGGAAGATAAGCGTAATTGAGGAGTTTGATAAACATCTTCCCGATTTTCTTGGGCTAAAGCCGGACGTTCTTGCGATAACCGGAGACCACTCAACTCCCTCAATTCTGAGAGGACACTCATGGCATCCTGTGCCCCTTCTCATACATTCACCCTACGTTCTAGGGGGGACTTCCCACAGGTTTACCGAAAGGGAATGTCTTAAAGGAGAACTCGGTATACTGCCGGCGGTAAAGATTACCCAACTTCTTCTTGCAAATGCATTGAGACTGAAAAAATACGGGGCTTGATATGAAAACTATTAGAGGAAGAAGACTCAAACTCCTAATAAAAGAGGAGGATATAAAGAGAAGGGTTAAGGAACTCGCAAAAGAGGTTGAGGAATCTTTTGAGTGGGAGGAGCCCATTGTTATTGTAGGTCTTCTCAAGGGGGCATTTATCTTTCTTTCGGACCTTGTTCGTTCCTTTGATAGGTTTGTGTTTGTTGATTTTATGCAGGTATCAAGTTATGGTCAATCAATGGAAAGCAGCGGAGTTATAAAGGTATTAAAGGATATAGATATGGATATAGAGGGGAAAGAGGTTTTACTTGTTGACGATATACTTGATACGGGACTAACCATGAAGGAAATATACGAATTTTTAAAGCTCAAGAATCCCAAAAAACTCCTCACGTGTGTTTTTCTTGATAAAAAGGAAAGGAGGCGGGTGGATTTCAACGCTGATTTTGTAGGCTTTGAGGTTCCGGATAAATTTCTCGTTGGTTACGGGCTTGATTGGGGAGAATACGGAAGAAATCTTCCCGAGATTTACGTAGTTGAGTGAATACTCCGTTAAAATCTTCTTTAAATGTGGGTATTAGGAGAGCACGATGAGCCTTATAAAAAGGCAAGGGACACGATACTAAAGCTTATCGGGAACACTCCCCTTATCAGAATAAAGAATGTTCTACCCGAAGATATTCCGGAGAACATAGAAATTTGGGCAAAGCTTGAAAGCTTCAATCCCGGAGGTTCTGTAAAGGACAGACCCGCACTCAGTATGTTCTTAGATGCACTAAAAAGAGGGATTATAAAAAAAGGAAAGACTGTTATAGATGCAACTTCCGGGAATACGGGCATAGCCCTTGCCATGGTAGGGGCAGCCCTCGGCGTTCCCGTTGAGCTTGCCATGCCTGCAAACGTGAGCGAGGAAAGAAAAAAAATAATAAAAGCCTTCGGTGCGAAACTATACCTTACAGACCCACTTGAGGGAACCGACGGGGCTATACTCTTTGTAAGAAAGCTCGTTGAACAATATCCCGATAAATACGTTTACCTTGACCAGTATAACAATCCTGCAAACTGGAAAGCCCACTTTTACTCAACAGGTATAGAGATATGGAATCAGACGAAGGGAAGAATAACTCATTTTGTTGCGGGAATAGGAACAGGCGGGACAATAATGGGAACGGGGAGAAGGCTAAAGATTTACAATCCTGATATACAGGTGATAGGTGTTCAGCCCGCATATCCCTTTCACGGCATTGAGGGCTTAAAGCATATAGAAAGCTCCATAAAACCGGGTATATTTGACGAGACATTTCTTGATAGAACCATATTTGTGGAAACGGAAGACGCTTACTTTTGGGCTAAGGAGCTTGCAAGGAAGGAGGCGGTTTTTGTCGGCCAGTCTTCGGGAGCTGCCCTTTGGGCTTGTATAATTCTTGCAAGGGAACTTGCGAAAAAGGGGGAATCCGCCGTAATAGTTACCGTCTTCCCCGACGGAGGGGAGAAGTATTTAAGCACCGCTTTATTTTCCGATGAAAAAGATTAAAAGATATACAATAAAGTTTTATGGGTATGATGAAGGCATTGGGAGGACTGATTTTTGTAGCGTTTGCGGTAGCATTTACTTACTACAATCTCCAGCCCGGGGAGGTGAGGTTTTACAATGTAAGCGTTAAATTACCTATGTTTCTTCTTGTATTCATCAGTGCAGGTCTCGGTTTCACGCTACCCGTCATTTATTACCAGCTCAAGGAAAGAATTCTCATAAGCAGGGAGGAAAAACTATACAGACTTCTTAATCTATTTTGGAGGGATTACCTCGGAAAAGCTTTTGAAATCTTAAGGAAATTCCTTACCGTTGAGGAATTCCTTCCCTTTTATATAAGAACCAAGAAGGAGTTCGGTGAAAGCCTTGATGTTCAACTTGACCTATACAACAAAGGTATAGCGGAAACGGCTTTGGCGGAACTGACTTTCAGGCATGACTTGGAAGAAGCGAAGATTCTCCTTGAAAATGCCCTCGGAAAGAATTATAAAAATCAGAGGGCAAGAAAGCTTTTAAGAAGTGTATATATGATTTACGGGGAATACGAGAAGGCGGAAAACCTCCAAAGGGAGGTTTTAAAGGAAGTTGAAAAAGAAAGAAAGGCAAAGGAGGAAAGAGTTCTTGCCTCCATTCTTGCGGAAAAGTATATGAAAGAAAAAGATGAGATAATTTTAAAGGAACTCTGGAATCTTCCGATTTCAAAAACTTCGGGTGCTCTCCTTTCCAGTATGGTAGGAGGAGGGGAGGTTTTTGAAGCGGCATACACCCTCGGAATACTTCCCGAGGTAATAAAGATTATGGAAGAGAAAAATTTTCTTACTCCTGAGCTCCTTAATCTAATTGAAAATTACAGGCATGCAATCCCCGACGAAGTAATGTATTACGTATACCTTAAGCTGAACATGAAGGAGAAGATAGGAGAATTAAACATAAACCTTGAGGAACTAAAGAGGGTAATAGAGAAAGGCGGGGAATTCCTTGAATTTGTAAGGATATGGGAATGCGAAGAATGCGGAAAGGAATACACGGAATACAACAGCGTCTGTAGAAATTGCTTGGGTGTAAATACATACAGAATAAAAAGGGGGGAAAGAAGTGATAATAGACCATTTGAAAAGACAGGTTAAGTTTAAGGTTGTTTATCACGGCCCTGCCCTATCGGGCAAGACAACCAATCTCGTTCAAATAGCTAAAAAAAGGGGAGAAGATATTCTGTCCTTTAATACGAAGGATGAGAGAACACTGGTATTTGATATGTTTAAGGAAACGAGAAAGGTAGGTGACTTTACCGCCTCTTTCATTCTTTATACCGTTCCGGGACAACATATATACTCTGATATAAGGAAAATGGTTATGAGGGGTGTTGACGGTGTTGTGTTTGTCGTTGATTCCTCGGAAGAAAAGCTAAAGGAAAATCTTGAGTTTGTAGAAATTCTTTCCGAGGACTTATCCATATACGGGAAGAATGTTGAGGATACACCTCTTGTTATTCAATACAATAAAAGAGACCTCGGGAATGCACTTCCCGTTGATGTTCTTGAAAAAGAGATAAATAAGTTCGGAAAACCTTCCGTGGAGGCAATAGCAATAAAAGGCAAAGGAGTTGAAGAAACCCTAAACGCTATTGTTGAGGAAATCCTGAAACACTTCGGGAGTTTGATAAATGATAAGCGGTGATTTAAAATCTCCTCAGGACCTTCTTGAGGTATTTTCGGGTATACCTCAAACTAAGGATGGGTATCTGAACATACTGAGCAGGGGATTGTTTCTGTCTCTGAAGATAAGCAAGAGTAAAGTTCTCGGATATTTCTCAAATTACGAAGAGAAACCGGAGAATCCTATAAACGGTCTCGTGTTTATAATTTCCGAGCTTTTATCTGACACGGAGGGATACTTTTCCTTTGAGGAGATGACCGCTATAAGGGAATTCATTGAAGTAAACGAAGATATAGAGAGCTTGATTATTAAGTCAACCATACTTAGAAGGGAACTTGATGAGATGCTACCTCTAATCATAACCACCAACGTTGTATTCAGGTCGGAGCTTGAGGAATACAACGGGAAAAGCCTCTTTAAGGTAATATCAGGCAGCGGGGATATTATTGATAATTTGAGAAAGTTGAAAAAAAGCATTGAAGAAGGAAAAGCGGAAATAAGCGAGATTAAAAAGATTGAAAGTGTTGAGGAAATAGGCCTTGATTATATACTTGAATCGGTTGATTACAAGCAGGTGAACCTTTTGAAGATACTCGGAAGCCTGAAGGCTTCCAACTTTACGGGTTTTGTCCACATTGAGGGAAACGAAAGGGAGATTTACACATT
This sequence comes from uncultured Aquifex sp., assembly GCA_964425585.1. Classification (GTDB taxonomy): domain Bacteria; phylum Aquificota; class Aquificia; order Aquificales; family Aquificaceae; genus Aquifex. The sequence goes on from CAYRMG010000013.1 coordinate 21,108, forward strand.
CTTTAAAGACGGGGAAATTTTCGGGATATATCCCGTTACCGTTGATATATTTGATTACTTTATGGAATTCTACGGGGATTTTAAGGCAAGTGTTGTAAAAATAAACGATGACTTTGTTGATACGTTTGCACAGGCATTTATAGGAAAACCGATAATCTCCTCGGAGGGAAAATACATATCCCTCGGAAAGCTCTTTTTGACTTTGTTGAGCCTTAGAGAAAACGGGATAGCGAAAATTGTGAGCGGTAAAAATAATTACCTATACATATTCAAAGATGGAAAACTCTTTTCCGTTAAAAAGGAGAGAAAGTGGGAGGAAAACTACAGGGTGGTTTTCCCGAAAACCGATTACGTTTTCTTCTATAAGGATATATACATATGGAATGTGAATTACCTATTTTACCTGTTTTTGTTGAACAAGATAAGAAACCTCATTCTGAAACATGAGATTACCCAAGCAAAAGAAATTCTCACTTACAGAGTTGCCCAGTTCCCGGCAATTTATCTTAAAAACGGAAAGGTTGACGCTGTAAGAACGCTTACAAAGAGAGAAGAAAGGAAACTTTTTAACATACTCCTTGAGGTTTCGGAAATTGTAATAAAAACTGTGGGAAAGGAAACCTTTGAAAGTGAGATTGAGGAAGAGATAAGGCCTTATAAGGATATACTTAAAATCCTTAACCTGTCGGGTAATATATTCTCCGAGGAAGTTCAAGAACAGGCATGAATAACTTCAGGTGGCTCTTGTCCCAGGTAAAACCTTACACTCCTCTTATACTCCTTTCCTTTATAGGTTCCGCCGTTCAGTCCGCGGGAGCGGCATACGTAGCACTTCTTATAAAAAAGATTGTTGATAATGTGTTCATTCTTAAAAACCAGTCGGAACTCCTGCTTTACACCTTCCTTTTGATTTTGGGTGCGGTTGTTATGGAACTCGGTTTCTTTATATCTTCTTTTTCGCTTTCTTATGCCTCGGAAAAACTTGTAAATGAACTCAGAAGCAACGTTTACGAAAAGCTTCTTAAAGTTCCGTTGAATTACTTTTTATACACCCATTCGGGAGACATCATATCCCGCATAGTAAGCGATATAGAAAACTTTAAGCAGATATTCAGTGAATACGTTCCCAAGCTGTTGAGGGAACCCTTTATCATAATTGCACTTCTCGGGGTTCTTGTATACAGGGATTTTGTGTTAACCCTTTTTATCTTCCTCTTGTTTCCTACCATGGCTCTTTTGACGAAATACTTTTCCGAAAAGAAGAAAAAGCATCTCAGCAATCAAAGAAAAAATGTTTCCCTTCTTACGGAAACGCTTACGGAAACTTTTCGGGGAATAGAGAATATAAAGGTTTTTCTTGCAGAGAAGTTCTTCATAGAACGGTTTAGAAGTTTTCTTGAAATGCTTTTTAGGTCTTCCGTGAAGATAGACCTTTATGTATTGGGAAATACCGCAATGAACTACCTTTTCGGATACTTTGCGGTGGGACTAATACTTCTTGCGGGAGGATACAGGATAGTTCAGGGAAGTATAACAACGGGGGATTTTGTTTCCTTTCTTACAGCACTATTTATGATTCAAAAACCGATAATGGATTTTCAAAAGGCGGTTATGAATCTAAGAGGGTCGGCTCCCGTATTTGAGCGTATAAGGGAGCTTATAAATCTTCCCGAAGAAAAGGGTGGGAATGAGGTATTTGAGGGCTTGAAGGAAAAGATATCTTTTATAGACGTAAGTGTAAAGGTTGGCGATAAATACATCTTGAAGAATATAAACCTTGAGGTGAAGAAAGGGGAAAAAATCGGTATTAAGGGTCATACGGGAAGCGGGAAAAGCACATTTGTGAGAATAATTCCGAGACTTGTTGAGTATGAAGGGAGGGTTCTCTTTGATGGAAGGGAGTTATCCCTATTTGACCTTATTTCCCTAAGGAAAAGAATAGGTTTCCTGAGCCAGGAAATTGTCCTGTTTAAGGGAACTGTTAGGGAAAATCTTCTCATAGCAAATCCGAAAGCTGAGGAAAGAGACATGATAAGGGCCCTTGAGCTCGCAAAGTGTGATTTTATACTTGAGGACCCTGAAGGTCTTGATAGGGAAATTGAGGAGGGAGGTAAAAACTTGTCGGGAGGGGAGAGACAAAGGCTCGCAATCGCGAGGGTAATACTAAAAAATCCCGAGATAATCATCCTTGATGAGGCTACATCCGCACTTGATGAAAAAACGGAAAGGGAAGTTGTGGATAACCTGTTTAACCACTTTAGTGATAGAACCTTCTTCGTGGTTGCTCACAAACCTTACAGTCTCAGTAAGTGCGATAGGATTGTTGAGTTTGAAAAGGGAACCTTAAGGGAACTTTCTCATTTTCCCTGAAAAGTAAAATTCTATTAAATTTATTAATACTTAAAACTCTCAAGGGGTGAAAGAATGTGGCAGGAATTTGACAGCTGCGGTGTGGGTTTTGTCTGCGATATCCACGGAAAAAAGAGCCACGAAATTCTCAGAATGGGTGTTGAAGCTGTAAAGAATTTAACCCACAGGGGTGCAATAGGAGGGGACGGAAAAACGGGAGACGGTGCGGGAGTTCTTACTGAAATCCCGAAAAAGCTTTTCCTGAAGGAAATAGAAAAACTCGGTTATAACCTTTCCGATGAGAGTAATCTCGCTGTTGGTGTTTTCTTTTTATACGAGCCCATAGAGGACAAGATAGAGGAAGTTTTTATAAAAGAAGGTATAAAGATAGTCGGATGGAGGGAAGTTCCCGTAAACAAGGATGCGGTCGGTGAGGTTGCCATTAAGGTAATGCCTAAAATAAAACAGCTTTTCCTAGACCTCAAGGGTATACCCGAGGAAGAAAGAGAATTAAAGCTATTTTTTGTAAGAAGACAGATAGAAAAGAAGTATGATGAGAAAGTTTACATCCCTTCGCTTTCCTCAAGAACTGTAGTTTACAAGGGGATGCTGGTAGCTCCCCAACTTGATAATTTCTATCCTGACCTCAAAAATGAGGATTACGAGACTTCCTTTGTTCTCTTCCATCAGAGATATTCAACGAATACACTCCCTAACTGGAGGCTCGCTCAACCCCTCAGGTATCTTGCTCACAACGGGGAAATAAACACCATCCAAGGAAACAGGAACTGGATGTTAACCCTCCAGCATGAACTTGAACACGAACTCCTAAAGGGCAGGGAAGAGCTAATAAAGCCCCTTGTTTCTCATGAGGAAAGTGATTCCGCATCACTTGATAGGGTGTTTGAGCTTCTTTGTCTCGTCGGTTATAAACCCGAACATGCAATATATATGCTAATTCCTCCCGCATGGGAAACAGTTCCCGGCCTCTCGGAAGAGGTAAAGGCATTTCTTGAGTATGAATCCCTCCTTATGAAACCGTGGGACGGGCCAGCTGCTATAGCCTTTACCGACGGAAGGGTTATAGGGGCACACCTTGATAGAAACGGCCTGAGACCCGCAAGGTATGTAATTACAAAGGATGGTTTTGTTGTCCTCGGATCCGAAGTCGGAATGGTGGAACTCAAAGATAAGGAAATTCTTGAGAAGGGAAGGCTGGGGCCCGGGGATACGATAATAATTGAGCTCGGAAAGGGAAAGATAAAGAAGACAAAGGAAATACTGGAAGAACTTGCTTCCTCAAAGCCCTACAAGGAATGGCTTGATAAACACCTTTTAAGGCTTTCTGAAATAGAAAACAAATACAAGATTGAAAAGCCGAAGGATGACCCAGATAGAGTAAGGAAGCTGGTGGCTTTCGGCTGGAGCGAAGAGGAAATTAAGAACCAAATAAAGTATATGGCGGAAAACGGGAACGAAATGACATGGGCTATGGGGGACGATACTCCCCTTCCGCCTTTGTCGGAAAAACCCCAACTCCTTTATAGATACTTCAAGCAAAGGTTTGCACAGGTTACAAATCCTCCTATTGACCCGATAAGGGAAAAGGCGGTAATGTCCCTCAGAATGAATCTCGGTTATAAGAGAAACTTCCTTAAGGAAACCGAAGAACACGCAAAAAGACTCCAGATAGATTCTCCCATACTTCTTGATTATCAGTTAAAGGCTATAGAAAATCAGGATAGATTTAAGGTTGTAAGAATTCCCATAGCATACCCCAAGGAAAGAAGCTACAACATAGTTGAACTCCAAGATATGGCGGGAGAAAGGAGAATTTCCGAGCTTATAATGGATGCCCTCTACGAAGAAATTCCCATAAACGATATGAGACTCGGCATAGAAACACTCCAGAGAAGGGTTGAGGAAGCCGTAAGGGAAGGTGCGGACATAATTATCCTCTCGGATAGATACATAAGCAAATACAGGGTTGCAATTCCCGCCCTTCTTGCGGTTTCCGCTTGTGTAAAACACCTTGCAAAGCAAGGCCTTGCCCATAAGGTTTCCTTCATAGTTGAGACGGGAGAGGCAAGGGACAGTCATCAGATAGCTTGTTTAATAGGCTACGGTGCGAGTGCGGTTTACCCCTATCTTGCCTATGAAGTTATTTATGAGCTCTGTGAAAAGGGAGAGATAGAACTTCCCTACGAGGAGGCTGTATTCAAATACAAAGAAGCCCTTGAAAAGGGACTTTTAAAGATTATGTCAAAAATGGGAATATCCACACTGAACTCCTATCAGGGAGCGCAGATATTTGATACCGTATGCCTTAACAAGGATTTCGTTGATGAGTTCTTTACGGGAACACCCGTAACCCTTGAAGCGGACGGACTTGAAGAAATAGAAGCATCAACCCTGGCAAGACACAACGCAGCGTATGAAGTTGAAGAACCGAAACTTGACGTCGGCGGTCATATGAAAGCAAGGAAAGGGGGAGAGTATCACGCATGGTCTCCTCAGGTAGTAAGGGCTCTTCACAAGTTCCTTCAGACGAAGAACTACGAGGACTATAAAGAGTTTTCAAAACTTGCAAATTCACAACATCCTACATTTATAAGACATCTTCTAACCTACAAGAAGGCTCCCAAACCTATACCCATAGATGAGGTTGAACCGGTTGAAAGCATCCTTAAACGTTTCGTAACCGGCGGTATGTCCTTGGGTGCTCTTTCACCCGAAGCCCATGAGACTATAGCGGAAGCTTGTAATAGACTCGGTATGAAATCAAACTCCGGGGAAGGGGGAGAAGACCCGGAAAGGTATTGGACTATAAAAAACTCCGCGATAAAACAGGTAGCAAGCGGAAGGTTCGGTGTCACACCTGCTTATCTCGCATCCGCAAAAGACCTTGAGATAAAGATAGCCCAGGGTGCAAAACCCGGAGAAGGGGGACAGCTTCCCGGCCACAAGGTTAATGAATATATAGCAAAGCTAAGGCATTCCCAGCCCGGCGTTACCCTTATATCCCCTCCGCCTCATCACGATATATACTCTATAGAAGACCTTGCTCAACTCATTCACGACCTCAAGCAGGCTAATCCGTTTGCAAGGGTATGCGTTAAGCTGGTAGCGGAAAGAGGAGTGGGAACAATAGCTGCCGGGGTTGCAAAGGCTTATGCGGATGTTGTTCAGATAAGCGGAGCGGAAGGTGGAACGGGTGCATCCCCCTATATATCCATAAAGAACGCTGGAAACTACTGGGAGATAGGTCTTACGGAAACTCAGAGGGTTTTAATGGAAAACCATCTCAGGGATAAGATTAGGGTAAGGGTGGACGGCGGATTCAGAACAGGAAAGGATGTGATAATAGCAGCCCTTATGGGTGCGGAGGAGTTCGGTTTCGGAACAGCGGCAATGATAGCGGAAGGGTGCGTTATGGCGAGAATATGCCACACCAACAGATGCCCCACGGGTGTGGCAACCCAAGACCCCAACTTCAGGAAAAAGTTCAAAGGTAAGGTTGAAAACGTTATGGCCTACTTCAAGGCTGTTGCACAAGAGGTTAGGGAAATACTCGCGGAAATGGGATTCAGAAGCCTGGACGAGATTATAGGAAGGACAGACCTTCTTGAAGTTGTAAGATACGATGAATTTCCCGGTTCCAAGAGAATAAAAGTTGAGGCACTTCTTGAAAGATATCCCGAAAACGAACCGAGAAGGTGTCTCGTTGAAAAGAACGATAATCCCGCTCCGAACTTTAACGACAAAATCCTTGAAGACCTCCTTCCTTACATAGAAGAGGGAATTCCCGTTGAGAAGGAATATCCAATAAGAAACGTTGATAGAACAATACCCACAAAGATTAATTACTTTATATCCCTCTTTTACGGGGATAAGGGTCTTCCCGAGGATACGATAAAACTCACCTTCAGAGGAACCGCAGGACAGAGCTTCGGAGCTTTCAACCACAGGGGTGTGAGCCTTACACTTATAGGTGATGCAAACGACTACGTAGGTAAGGGAATGTTCGGGGGAAGGATAGTTATAATTCCCGAAGGCGTAAAAGAAACGGATAAGAACGTAATAATGGGTAACACCTGCCTTTACGGTGCTACGGGAGGAGAGCTTTACGCGGCGGGTGTTGCGGGAGAAAGGTTCGCGGTAAGAAACAGCGGTGCTGTTGCGGTTATAGAAGGTGCGGGACTCCACTGCTGTGAATACATGACAGGCGGTATAGTTGTCGTTCTCGGAGATGTAGGATACAACATCGGAGCAGGAATGACGGGAGGACACGCTTACATTCTTGATGAGGAAAACACTTTGGAAGAAAAGCTGAATTACTCATACGTTTATGCGAGGAGACTTGTAGGGGAAGAGGAAATAGAGGAACTGAGAAAACTTATAGAGAAACACTACAACTATACAAAGAGCCCGAAGGCGAAAAAGATACTTGAAAACTGGGAGGAATACATAAGGAAGTTCTGGAAGATTATACCCCTTGAACAATGCAAAAGAGACCCTTACGGCGACTCGGATGCCTGCGAGGTTGAGATGTTGGGAAGAAGATAAAGGCTCTCGCCTTTGCCCTTTTTGATACAGGGGAGACGGTTCTCGGTGCCCTTGTCATTTCTACCTTCTTTCCCCTTTACATAACAAGCTATATAGATACAAAAATATACGGCTTCCTTTACGGTCTATCCTTTCTTCTTACATTTCTCTTTTCCCTATACATCGGGAGATACGCGGATAAAAGGGCTATAAGGAAACAATTTTTTTTCCTTTTCGGTTTGCTCACTAGCCTTTTCTGTTTACTTATATTCTTCGCCTACGGAAATCCCTACATATCCCTGATTCTTTTTCTCTTTTTACTCTTTTCCCATCAGCAGAGTATGATATTTTACAATTCTCTCCTTCTTAACTTTGAAGAAAGGGGAAAGGTCTCGGGCTTCGGTGTAGCCCTCGGTTATATCGGTTCAGCCTTTGCCCTTACTGTTTTGGCAAGTTTCTTAAGGGAACCATCGGTTTATCTGTATACCGCCTTTTTGTTCTTTCTATTTTTCCTTCCATCGGCTTTATTCATTGAGAACCCGAAAGAGAGAGGATTTGCGAAATTCTCGGAAATCTTGAGGGATAAACGGTTTGTAATTTTTCTCCTTTCATACTTTTCTCTTTCTGAGGTTGCAAACACACTCATAGCTATGATGGGTGTTTATCTGAAAGCTGTTTACGAACTTGAAAATACGGAAATTTACAAAATTATAGGGTTTTCTGCGTTGGGAGGAGTTCTCGGGGGTATACTCTGGGGAATTTTTACAGATAGGTTCGGTGTAAACAGAATTTACCCCGCGGGATTCCTTAACTGGGTTTTATTTCTCTTCCTTCTCTACTTTGCAGGTAAGTATTTTCTTCCATTCGTTGGTCTGCTCGGAGGATTTTCCCTTGCCCATCTCTGGACTACTGGAAGGGTTTTTCTGATAAATAACTTTCCCAAGGAAACCGTATCCCTGAGGCTATCCTTTCTTTCCCTCTCCGAGAGAGTAGCCTCAAGCGTCGGGGTGTGGCTCTGGAGTTTTTTTCTTTTACTTACCGATGATTATAGGTTGTCCGCACTTCTTATGGTTTTGTTGCCCCTTTTTGGTTTCTTACTTTATGTTCGCTTCTTTTTGAGATGGAAATAGGGCTCTATTGTCTGGATTCTCGGGTCTTCAACGGCCTTTCCTAAGGTAAAGTGGTATAAGTCTTGTATTTCTCTCGTCTTTATGCCGAGTAGTTCGTGCATAACATCATCAAAGAAACAACCTATTCCCGTTCCGTTCAGGTCGTGAGCAGTTGCCTCAAGGTATAAAACATGGCCTATTAACCCCGCTTCCCAGTGAATATGTTTGTAGAACCAGGGCTTCCTATTAACCACGGGTTCAAAAAGGGATATCATACCGAGGGAAAAAGCGCTATCACTTGCTATATCTTGCTGACAGGATATATATCCTGCAATCTCCCTGAAATCTCCTTCATAGAGGAGGTAAAGGGGAAAGTCCTCGTAAACCCTTTCCCAAATAAACTCGGGTGTCGTATTTCTTTTCAGCTGATTCAGTAATTTCTCATTCCTCACAAAGCAGTAAAGTCCTCTCTTCAGGTTTCTTACCCTATGGACGAATATAAAAAGATTGATAAACGAAGGTGTTATTTCAACATCAAAAGGGGAATATTCATCCCTCGGAAGCGTTTTATCAAGAATGTGAACAAATAACTCCGCATCTATGTAAGTTTTTCCGTCGTAAGCCATACCGCTTCTTCTCCTTCTTATAACTTCTTCCGCGGACATATAAGATGGAACAATATTAAGAAAGGGAGGATTTCCGTAAATGAATTTAAACTCTTCGGTTTTCGGCTTTTCTGTGCCCTTTATTGCTTCGTAAATGATTTCCCATATAACCCTTTCCTTACTAAGGACATTCGGCCTTCCGAAGAATCTTAACTTTTCAAATTCCTTTATTATGTCTTGGGGAAGTGTTCTCGGAACATCGTGAACGTCTTTCGGGAAAACGAAAAATGCACACTCGGGAAATTCCTCCTCCCCCTTTATCCACTTTACCCTATGAAAGCCGAGAAGATAATTCAGGTCATCGTCCGATAAGCCGCTCAGATACTTTACCTTCCAGCCTTTGAGGTTTGCGGAAAATCTAAGGCTTCCTATTGCATGTCCCGTATCAAGGAGACAGTATCTGTAAGCCCTTTCCCCGTATTTCCACGCCTCTCTCCAGGGTATACTTGTGAAAACAAATATAAATCCTTCGCTTCCGAAGAAATCTTTAATTCTATCGGATAGCTCGGGAGGAAGGCTTGCCCTTTTCTCAAGGGCATGAAGAAAGGGGTTATAATGAAAGACCCCTTCAAGATTTCCGAGGTGGGGAATTATTAAATAACCTTCCGTGGGATGAAGGTTTCCGCTTGAGGGATTCATCCTAACAGACCACCTTGAGCCGGGTATTGCCTTCCAGGCGGAAAGTCCGAGAGCGAGCTCAAGGAACTTGCTTATACTTTCAAGGGTAAACCTCTCGGTGTTTACCATGCGGTAGTCGTAAAGAGCTGTATAGGTATGGGATGGATCTTTTAGAAGAGGTAAGTCTATTCTCTCACAACCCTCCCAGAACCTGAAGGGATTTGGCTGGTTTGCCCAATCAAGGTATCCCGGTGAGCGGGCAAGTCTATGGGGGTGGTGCTTCGTCTCTTCGTGGTAAAAGATTGTTTTATTTAAAGCTTCCATGAATTAATAAAATAAAGGTATGAAGGTAGGATTTATAGGGCTCGGTCATCTCGGAAAAGCCATAGCAAAGAGACTTATAGACCAAGGGGTTAATCTTGTTGTATGGAACAGAACTATTGAAAAGGCAAGGGAGTTTGCAAAAGAAACAGGGGCGGAAGTAGCAAGTTCTCCGAAGGAGCTTATAAATCAGGTAGATAGGGTTTTCGTTATAGTTTTTGATTCCCACGCTTCGGAAGAAGTTATTTTCGGGGAGAATGGGCTCGTAAAAGGAAACGTAAAGGGGAAAACGGTTATAGATATGACGACCAATCACTTTGCTTACGCAAAAACTGCTTACGGGGAGCTGAAAAAATTGGGAGCTTACTATCTTGATGCTCCCGTTCTCGGAAGCGTTATTCCCGCACTTAAAGGGGAACTTACGATAGTTGTAGGGGGGGATAAGGAAAAGTTTGAGGAAAATAAACCCCTCTTTGAGAAGTTCTGTAAAGCCATTTACTACGTCGGAGAAGCGGGGAACGGAAGCAAGGCAAAGCTTATAAACAACATAGTTCTGGGGGGGATTATGGATATACTTGCAGAAGCTGTGGCGCTGGGTGAGCTTGCGGGATTTGATAAAGAAACAATAATAAACATACTGAATGACGGAGCGGGTAAATCTTACATACTTGATGTTAAGAAGAAAAAGCTTCTTGAAGAGGATTTCTCAACCCACTTTTCCGTAAACCTTATATACAAGGATTTACATTACGCTCAAGACCTTATTAAAGAACTCGGTGTGTTTTCCTTTACAACCGCAGCTGTTAAAGAAACCTACGGTCTTGCAAGAAAGAAAGGCCTCGGAAATCTTGACTTTTCCGCCGTTTATAAGGTATTGAAGGAAGATTAACTTTTTAATTGATGGAATACCTTGTGGTTGAGAAACGATTAAGGAGATTAAAGGATGTGCTTGAAAAAAGACAAAAAGACCTAATAGTTTTTGTGGACAACGTTAAGAATGAACATAATTTTTCGGCAATTATTAGAACTTGCGATGCGGTAGGCGTTTTATACATCTACTATTATCACGCAGAAGGGAAAAAGGCAAAGATAAACGAGGGTATTACTCAAGGTTCCCATAAGTGGGTTTTCATAGAAAAAGTTGATAACCCGATTAATAAGGTAAGGGAGTTTAAAGAAAAAGGTTTTCAGATTGTTGCCACATGGATTTCAAAGGATTCTGTTGATTTTAGAAGTGTTGATTATACAAAACCTACGGTGATAATAGTCGGAAACGAGCTTCAGGGTGTTTCCCCCGAACTTGCGGAGCTTGCGGATAAAAAAATAGTTATCCCTATGTTCGGAATGGCTCAGAGCCTTAACGTTTCCGTTGCAACCGGAATTATTCTCTACGAAGCCCAGAATCAACGGTGGAAAAAAGGCATGTATGATAAGCC
>CAYRMG010000014.1:0-20113 GCA_964425585.1 uncultured Aquifex sp.
TTAATCATTTTATCTTGTGAGACTTGATAAGTATATAGCGAAGGCTATAAACGTAACCAGGAAGGAAGCTAAGGAACTCATAAGAGAAGGAAGGGTAAAGGTAGGCGGAAAGGTCGTAAAAACACCGGAGTATAAGGTTAGAGAAGGTGAAAAAGTGGAAGTAGAGGGTGTGAGTGTAAAGCCTAAGGACTTTGTCTATATAATGCTTTACAAACCGAAAGGTTATCTATCAACAACCGAAGAAGGTGCGAAGTATCCCTCATTCCTTGAGCTTATCAAAGAACACTTTGGAAACAGAAAGCTTTTTTCCGCGGGAAGACTAGATGTTGATGCGGAAGGTCTACTTCTTATAACGGACGATGGGGAGCTAGCCCACAGGGTAACACATCCCAAGTGGAAGGTGGAAAAGGAATACGTTGTTGAACTTGATAAACCATTTAAAGATTTAGAAAGATTAAAAGATGTTGTGATAGAAGGAAAGTCCGTAAGTCTTGTATGGGCACAGAAGCTTACTGATAATGTTCTTAAGGTAGTCCTTACGGAAGGTCGCCACCATATAGTAAAAAGGCTATTCAAAGCTCTCGGATACAGCGTGAAAAATCTAAAGAGAACCAGGATCGGAAGCATTAAGCTTGATGAAGAAATGGAAGCGGGGGATTGGAGAGAGTTAAGAAGCGATGAAATTAAAAGTCTGAAGGAACTTGTTAAACTTATTTGATGAGCGAGCTAAACAAATACCAAAAAGAAGCTGTAAAAAAGGCTGTTGAAGCGGAGAAGATTTTTCTCATACACGGCCCCCCTGGAACCGGCAAGACAACAACGCTTGTAGCCTGCATAGAGGAACTGGTAAAGAAAGGAAAAAAAGTTTTGGCTACGGCGGACTCAAATATTGCAGTAGACAACATAGTTGAAAGACTTGTTCAAAGAGGTATAAGAACCGTAAGGGTAGGAAACCCGGTGAGGGTTTTAAAGAGCACGAGAATGCACACCCTTGACTATCTCCTTGAGATTGAACCGGAATTTAACAAGGCAAAAAAAATATACGAGGAAATAGAAAAGATAAGGGAGGAACAAAAAAGGTATATAAGACCCGAACCGAGATACAGAAGAGGTCTTAGTGATGAAGAGATACTGAAGAGGGCAAAAACGGGAACATCCGTAAGGGGACTTTCGCCGAAAATCTTAAGGAGTATGGCAAAGTGGATAAAGCTTCAGGAAAAAATAAAAGAGCTTTACGAGGTTGCAAAAAAGGAAGAGAAGAAAGCTGTTGATAAAATCCTAAAAAGAAGCGACGTAGTTTGCACAACAAATTCAACGGCAGGAAGCGAGATACTTGAAGGTTATACCTTTGACGTAGTCGTAATAGACGAGGCTACCCAGGCAACCGAGCCTTCATGTTTAATACCGCTCGTCAAGGGAAAAAAACTCATAATGGCGGGAGACCACAAACAACTTCCTCCCACGGTTCTGAGCGAAGAAGCTAAGGAAGGATTAAGCTACACGCTCTTTGAGAGGCTGATAGACCTATACGGTGAGAAATTTTACGCGCTTCTCAGGATTCAATACAGAATGAACAGGAAGATTATGGAATTTTCAAACAGAATGTTCTACGAAGGAAAATTAATAGCCCACGAGAGTGTGGCCGATAGAACCTTAAAAGAGCTTATAAATGAAGAGGTTTTGAGGGAAATCCCTTCCCCCTACAAGGAAGCCATTCTTCCCGAAAACGTCATCGTATTTATGGATACGGAAGGCAGGGAAAAGCAAAGAAAAGGAAGCACATCCTTTTATAACGAGGAAGAAGCGAGGTTGTGTAAAAAGCTGGTGGAATATCTCTTGAAAGTTGGGCTCAAGGCGGAAGATATAGGGGTAATCTCCCCTTACGAGGATCAGGTAAACTTCCTTGAAGAGCTTATAAAGATTGAAAACCTTGAGATAAAGACCGTAGACGGATTTCAGGGAAGGGAGAAGGAAGTAATAATAATCTCTTTTGTGAGGGCAAATCCATACGGTGACTTGGGTTTCCTGAAGGACTACAGAAGGTTGAACGTGGCACTTACCAGGGCAAAAAGAAAGTTAATTATGGTAGGAAACGTAAAAACTTTAGGTAAAGATAACGTTTACGGAGAGTTAATAAGATACGTTGAAGAAGAAGGAGTTATATTAAAAGTTAGAAAGCCATAAAAAGGAGGTGGTGGAATGGTAGTAGAAGTAAAACCCGTAGAGGTTGATGTTGAAGGACTTGTTACAAGGGTCTTTCTCAAGGCGATAGACCTACTCGGAGGTCTCCACAAGCTCGCGGAATACAGGACACTTACCTGGCTTCCTTCACTCGCAAGGGCAGCCTTTGTTATAGTCTACAGGGAAGAATTTTTAAAGACGGAGGAAGAAATAGCGGAACTGGTTGGACTTACAAGGCAAACTGTAAGGAATATTCTCAGGGCTGACCCGGAACTCGCACTTTACAAGATTCAACACATTGATGAGCTTACAAAGGAGGAAAAGAAGGAGTTAAAAGTTCACACCGCGGGCGGTATAGCTAAACTCGCTTACAAGAAGGTAAAAGAGGGAGAAGAACCCAGGATATTCCACGAATACTGCACAATGGTTGCGGAAGTTCTTGAAGTTCCCTGGGCTTACTTACTCCTGAAAAGAATAAAGGGAACCCACTTCCCCGTTAATTCACCCGATGAGCTCAAGGAAAAGGTTAAAGGAGTCGTTATAAAAGGTTTTAATGCGGAGGAAGTTATAGAAAAAATAGAGTATCCCGTTAAGAATCCCGCTGACCTTCTTCACAAGATAAAGCTTCATCTGAAGATGATGGGAGTAGAATAAAACCTAAATGCGTTTCCTTTTTCTCTTATTTTTGTTCCTTTTATCCGTTTACATAAACTTCGTTATTCCGTTCTTAAGAGATAAACAAATTTATATAAACTTTAACCTAAATTTAAAGGATAGAGAAATAAAAAATCTAACCTTTAACGCATCAAATCTATTTAAAAGAAACATTTATATCCACCTGAATAAGATTGAGTTCTCAAAAACCCTTTCAATAAGCGGAGGAAAGATTATATTCATTAATCTGGAAAAAAAGAAAAGTAAAAAAAAACTCCTGAAAAGCTAACGTTATTTAAAATTCCTTTTGATATAAAGATTGAGGGAATAACAGTTGTATTCGGTTCAACAAAGAAAGTAAACAGGCTGAAAATACTAAAGGCTTCTTTGATAAAAGGAGGATTAAGAGCGCTTGTAAAATACGATAACTTTAAAGACTTTTTTATAACCTTTTACGCAAGCGGAATTTTAAAGGAAAACTATCTAAAGTTAAAGTTCCTTACCGTAAATTCTCCCTACTTTTCCGCCTATATAAAGGGGGATATACGGAATAATGATTTAAATGCTAAATATAAAGTATTCATAAATCCCTTAAAAAAGGAAAGTTTTTACCTGGACTTAATTAAAATTGAAGGAGAGGCATACGGAAAGTTTCCGAAAATAAACATAAATGGTAAGGGACACATACCCAAAATTGCCGTAAACAAAAGAAGCTATGAAGAAATTTTTATAAATATTCAAGGTTATGCTGATATATTTTCCGATATTACATTAAATTTTGAAGGAAAAGGAAAAGAAAATTTACACTTCTCGGGAACGTATAACGTAGTTCCTGAGGGTATAATTAAATTTAAGTTTGAAAACCTTCCGGTAGACAGTTATACACTAAAGATTCCTCTTCAACTGGAGTCTCTTTTTAAAGGTAATGGTATAATTGACCTAAGCAATAAAAAAATAAGTTTATTTGCAGAAAGTTCAAAATTTCAACTTGAAAATATGAGGTTTAACCTCTATCTAAACTTAAATTATAGGATTAAAAATCAGGGTGTATTGTTATTCCTGGGAGAAAATAAAGGAAAGTTTATGGGATTTTTAGAATTCGGAAAAAATTTAAAGGGATATTTAAAACTGGTAAATTTGGAGTATCAAAAAAGTGGTCTGAACTTTTACGCTTTTGGAGATATCATCTTCAAAAAGGAAAAGGTATTTAGTTCAAACCTGGATATTAGAATAAAAAATATTCGGTATTCTGATATAAATCTCCCGAATTTAAAGATATACGGAAACATTTATGGAAAGAATTTAAATATAAACCTAAAGAGTAAAGAAACTTACGGAAAAATTACGGGCAATTTTGAAAATTTAAATGGGTTTTTTCATATAAAAAACTACAAAATTTTAGGGAATGAGAAAAAAATTACCCTAAAAAATGGATTAATCAGTTTATCATTGAATAAGAGCACGATATCCGCGGAGGGAAATAATATAAGTTCCGAAATCTTTCTAAAACAGGTTAAGGTATTCGCTAAAACCTCATTTAAGTTCCTTAAATATGGAAAAAACTTTAACCTAAATGGTTCTGGAATATCCGATATATACTTTTCCGATAAGAACGTTTTAAAAGAGTTCAAGTATAGATATTCTTTAAAAAAGCAGGTTTTCAGGTTTTCGGGATTTTCAAAGGAGACAAAGTTTAAATTGGTTTACAACCTCAAAAGGAAAATAGGTAAACTTGAAGGTAAGTATTTAAAGGAAAAATTGAGAATTATCACGGCCGGTAGCCTAAAAAATGAGGATTTAATTTTAAAAATAAGTGCCTTGTATGATTTTCTCGGTGAAAAAATTAAACTAAAAGCAAACGTAAAAAGAAAAAATGGGGTGATATCCTTTAAGTTATTACCTTACACTTACAGGGGAAATAAGATTGATATAGAGCTGAAAGGCATTGAGGGACGTATAATAAACGAAAATCTATCAATATCTTTTAAGGGACTCTATGTTCATCTTCTTAACAGAAATCTGATTTCCCTTTATCCTTCAAAAGCGGAGGGTAAACTAAGGAATTTCCTTCTTTCGCTCAAAATTTCGGGTGTTTATAACGGAGCACTTAACGCAGGTTTTTTAAATAGACCTTTTTTAGTATCCTCAGGTTTTCTTGATTTAGAACTTCTGTCTTCATATGTCGGCTCCCTTATGAGAAGTAAACTAAAAGGGGAATTAATTTGTGCTTTTGTTTTTGAGAACGGTAAATTCAGCTTCGTTGCTTCAACGGAAAAGCCCATTAAGGTTGTTTCAAGGTTCTTTTTCCAGCCTTTTGAATCCTCAATTTATACTGAAGTTGATAACAACGGTATAAGATTCTCGCAAACCGCTTGGTTCAAGGAAGGATATTTAAATCTTTATGCCTTCTCAAAGGATTTCAGGAATTTTGAGATAAAAGGGAATTTTAAGAATATACCCGTAGGTTATAGGGATGATATAAAACTAAGGTTAAAGGCGGATGGAAGGATAAATGTAATTGTTAACGAGTTTAGAAAATTTAAAATTGATTTAAAATCGGAGTTTGACGGTTATGCACGTATAAAGAAGAGAATTGAAAAGAGAAAAGAAGAGAAAAAATTTCCTTTTGATATTTTCATAAATGCGGAGTTTAAAACTAAAAATAATTTTGTTGTTTATTTACCGGAGGGAAGAATTTACACAAATATTGACGGAAAGGTATACGGAAAACTTCCCACAGCTTTTTACAACGTAAATATAGTTCTGAGAGCGGGTATCCTTAATTACTTCGGTAAAACGTTTTATCTTAGAAGCGGAATTATAACAGCTATCAGGAATGAGGAAAGGGAAATTACAAGGTTTAAACTTGACCTTCACACGGTTGAAGATGATTATAAGATATTCTTAAGCATTAGGGGAACACCCGAAAATCCCGAGGTATTTTACTTCTCGGAACCGCCCTTGAGCAGAAGGGAGATTCTCCTCAGACTTATAGGGGGAGGTGTTCAGGAAAGTGTTCTTCCGATAGGAACTGTGCTTCAGAGAGAACTCAGAGCAATAGGAAAAGTAGAAAGATTACTTGATATTAAGCTGGATTTCGGCCTAATCACTTCAAGCACCGGAGAAGTCGGAGCGGTTTTAAGGCTTAAAAAGGACATAGGAAGATTCCTTTCGGTTTACTATCAGGCGAGTTCTTCCGAAGACAAAAGGGATACATATCTCGGCGGTGAGGTTCGTTTTCCCACGGATATGGAACTTGGCTTTAGGTTCTATCTCTATTCTGATAATACGCGGGAGTATAAATTAAGATATATTAAAGAGTTTGATTTCTGAGTATGGAAACGGCATTCCTGAAGGAGTTCATAGATAATCTTCTCGCTAACGACGGGATTAAGCTGAAAAGGGCTATAGGTGTAGGTTTATTTTTATACAATAAACTGGCGGGAAAAGCACCCCTTTATATCGCGGAAAGCCTGAAGGAGTTTGATAAGCTATCTCTTGAGAAAAAGAAGTCAATTTTAAAGGAGTTAAAGAAATTCATAGAAGATAATGAGAGGAAAAAAGAAGAGTCTGAACCTCTCCCTAAGGAAAAGAGGAAAAGTATAGATGTATTTCTTAAAGATATTGACAAACTAAAACTTGATAAGACCTCTCTGAAAACACTAAAAGCTCTTGGTATAAAGACCGTATACGATGCTCTTTTTTACTTTCCCGAAAAGTATGAAGACAGAAGGTTTATATACACGATAAAAACAGCAAAAGTCGGGGAAAAGGTAGCCCTGAAGGTAAGAATCAGAGAGGTTAGAAAACTTGAGAACGATAAATACACCTTTGAGGTGATATGTTCCGACGGAACCGGAACGTTAAGCCTGAAGTATAAGTATAAGAATACATCCTTTATAAGAAAGGTTTTCAGAAAGGGGATGGAGATTATAGTCTTCGGAAAGTTAAAGCGTTTTCGCGGTGAAAAATATATGGTTCATCCTGAGGTAAAAACCTCAAAAACAGAAGAGTTCGGTAAAATACTTCCCGTTTATTACGTGAGGAAAAAAGGGGAGCTGAAAGAGATATCCTCAAAGACGCGACAAAGAAGACTTAGAAAAATTCTCGGAAATCTTTCTGAGAAACTTTATAAATTCTTTCCCGAATATTTACCCGAAAATCTTCTGAAGAAGTATAGTTTTCCCGATATAGCACTATGTATAAAAGAGCTTCACGCTCCCGAAGACATCCCCGTAAAAGCCCTAAACAGTTTTTCCGACCTCTACCATAAAAGGGTTATATACGACGAGTTATTTACCTTTCAGCTCGCACTTCTTTTAAAGAAGCTTGAACGCGAAAAGGAAAAAGCACCACAGATAAGGGTAAAGGATGAGGAGCTTGAAGCCTTTCTTAAAAAGCTTCCCTTTAAACTTACAAAAGCCCAAAGGAGGGTTATAGAAGAGATTCTTGAAGATATGAAAAAAAGCAAACCTATGAACAGACTTCTTCAGGGGGATGTGGGAAGCGGTAAAACGGTTGTAGCAATAATAACAGCCCTTATGGCGGTAAAGAGCGGATACCAGGTTGCGGTTATGGTTCCGACCGAAATACTTGCCCATCAACACTATAGGAAGTTTTCCGAGCTTCTTGGGGGTGAAGGAGTAAAGGTCGGACTGCTTACGGGAAGCTTATCGCCGTCTCAGAAGAAAAGCATTTATAAGCTTGTTAAGGAAGGAATGATAGATATTCTTGTGGGAACCCATGCACTCATACAGGAAAAAGTGGAGTTTGCGAAATTGGGATACGTAATTATAGACGAACAACACAGGTTCGGGGTTATGCAGAGGAAAATACTTCTTGAGAAGGGAAAGGGATATTACCCCCACTGTCTTGTTATGAGTGCCACGCCCATTCCGAGAACACTGGCATTATCCCTTTACGGAGACCTTGACCTTTCGGTAATAGACGAGCTTCCTCCGGGAAGAAAGGAGGTAAAAACCTACCTTTACTTTGAGGGTGAGAAAGAAAAGGTTTATAAGAAGATTCTTGAGGAGATAGAAAAGGGAAACAAAGTTTACGTAATATATCCGCTCATAGAGGAAAGTGAAAAGCTGAACCTGAAAGCCGCCACAGAGGAATACGAAAGGTGGAAAAAAGTCTTTCCCGATAAGCGTATATACCTGCTTCACGGAAAAATGCCCGACAGGGAAAAGCTAAGGGTTATGGAAGAGTTTAAAAAAGAAGGAGACATACTTATATCAACTACGGTAATTGAGGTGGGAATAGACGTTCCCGAAGCTACCGTTATGGTTATAGAGGATGCCCACAGGTTCGGGCTTTCCCAGCTTCACCAGCTGAGAGGTAGGGTGGGAAGGTCAGACAGGGAAGCTTATTGCTTCTTAATAGTTCCCGATAGGCTCAAGCACGAGAAAAACGATTCCCTGAAAAGGCTCAGGGTTTTTGTGAAAACAACGGACGGCTTTAAGATTGCGGAGGAGGATATGAAACTGAGGGGTCCCGGTGAGCTCATAGGGGTATCTCAATCGGGATATTTCGGTTTTAATGTGGCAAACCTTGCCCGCTCTCAGGATAGAGCCCTCCTTACGGTGGCAAGGAAAGACGCTTGGGAACTTCTGGAAAACAATCCCAGTCTTGAAGGACTTGAAGATTTAAAAAGGTTAATCCTTTACAAATACGGGGAAAAGCTTGAGCTAAGCTTTGTAGCTTAAATACTTTCGTTTAACCTGCCCATAACCTCGTCGTTCATTCTTATAAGCTTAGAAAACATCTCATTAGCCCTTACTGTATCTATTAGCTTTATCATTTCCTTTATTGCGTTAACATTTGACGCTTCGTAAAACCCCTGAAAAATTCTGTAGTTTTGGGAAGGCAAGGCATTTCCCGTAAAGAGGTCATTCCCTATTTTCCTTGCATTTTGTAGGTTAAAAATACCTAACCTTCCCGAAGGAACTCCGTTTATATAGTAAGTCCCATCTTTTGTTATCTTAAACTCTCCTTCAACCCTTATCGGATTCAGATTCTCATCAAGAACCGGATAACCCTTTTCGGTTGTAAGAATACCTTCATCGTTTAGTCTGAAAATTCCTTTCCTTGTGTAAGCTATGCTTCCGTCAGGCATTCTTATTGCGAAAAATCCCTCTCCCTCTATGGCCAAATCAAGGGGGTTTCCCGTCTTTACAAGGCTACCCTGTGAAAGTATGTGTTCAACCCTTTCAACTATAGGATATACGTAGTTATTGGAAGGTTCGTAGGGGTTTGTCGTCTGTAGCTTTTCTCCTTCCGGAATGTAGTAGGATAAAGCGGTAAGAAAATCCTTTTTAAAAGCGGGGGTGTTTACATTTGCCAGGTTATTTGAGCTTACTTCCAGTTTCCTTTCCTGGAGGAGCATACCCGATGCGAGTATGTAAATCGTTTGGTATTCCGTAGCCATTATAGACTTAAATATACCCTTTTTCCGAGGCTCATCAATCTGTGGAGTTCTTCAAGTGCTTCCTCAAACTCTAAAACCTTTCCTCCGAATCCCCTTGCGAATCTTTCGGCGGATAGTTTATCAACAAAGGCAAAGGCGGAGGGGCTACAACACGGGGCAATATCGGAACCGACTACATACCAGCATCCCAATCCGTTTATAGGATTGCAGGTTATGAAGTCCTTCATAAGGATGGACTCAACTTTATCCGAGAGTCTCCGAAAAGCCATAAGACCGCAGTGGGGACAGCATGCCTGAACTTTCTTCCCTTCCTTCAAAAAGAGTATAGCGTTAAACCTACCGTCTATATCCTTTGAACATATCACGCACTCTTTTGCGCTATCGTCCTCCTCCCTGAGCCGTATAACTCCGTGTTTTCTCTCTACCACACCCTCCTTTTCAAGTTCCTTTATATCCCTGTATATGGTCATAAGGGATACGTTAAAAAGTGAAGCAAGCTCCTTGGGTGTCCTTTCCCTTTCCTTCAATAGTTCAAGGATTTTTTCTTTTCTTTCTTTACCCATAGGTTAAAAGTTCTTAAAAAGTTTCGTGTTTTTCAAGTTTTTCAATCAGTTCAAACTCAACCCTTGCCCTCTCCTCATCCACGGCTATACACTTCACCCTTACATGGTCCCCGAGTCTGAACACCTTACCCGTTCTCACCCCCACGAGTCTGTGAGCGGGCTCATCGTAAACGTATTCATCATCCGTAAGGGTATTTATCTTTACTAATCCCTCAACAAGATTTTCCTCAAGCTCTACGAAGAAACCGAAGTTAACCACTCCCGTAATTATTCCAACAAACTCCTCACCTATTCTTCCCTTCATATAACGGGCTTTTAGGTAATCTATGGCTTCCATTTCCGCCTCATCCGCTAACCGTTCTTGCTTTGAAAGATAACTTCCCGCTTCCTCAAGGTAAGCCAGCGTTTTTTCGTAATCTATCGGTTCACCCCTTAGGGCTTTCTTCAGGAGTCTGTGAACTATTATGTCAGGATACCTTCTTATGGGGGAAGTGAAGTGAGCATAATGCTCAAGGGCTAGACCGAAGTGTCCTACATTGTAGGGACTGTATTTCGCTCTGGCCATTGCCCGAAGTGTTAAGAACCTGACGAGGTTTTCTTCAGGTCTTCCTTCAAAGTCTTCTATTATCTTTTGAAAGAACTTCGGGGTGTATTCGTTCGGTCTTCTTACCTTGTATCCCAAACCTTCAAGGATTTCCAGAAGGTTTTCAACCTTATCCTCATCGGGCGGTTCGTGAACCCTGTAAAGGCACGGATATCCAACGCTCTTTAGGTGAAATGCAACCGTTTCGTTTGCGGATATCATAAAATGTTCTATTATCCTGTGGGCTACGTGTCTCTCGTAGGGGTATATGGCGGTAGGTTCTCCGTATTCGTCTATGATTACTTCTGCCTCGGGGAGGTCAAAGTCTATGCTTCCCATCTCCCAGCGCTTCCTGCTCAATATTCTGTATAAGGTTTCCATCAACCTTAGAGGTTCAACAAGGTTCGGATACCTTTTCTCAAGAGCAGGGTCGCCCACTATAAGGCCGAGTGCCTCGTTGTATGTAAGCCTTGCTTTACTCCTTATTACACTCTCGTATATATCATAGGCTTTCAGATTTCCGCTTTCGTCAAAAACCATCTCAACGGTGAAGGCAAGTTTATCTTCATTGGGTCTTAAACTGCATAGCTTTGCGGATAACTTCTCCGGGAGCATATGTATAGCTCTGTCGGGGAAGTAAAAGGTAAATCCTCTTTTATAGGCTTCCTTATCGGTTTCCGTTCCTTCCCTTACGTAATAGCTCACATCCGCTATATGAACGTAAAGCTTGTAGTATCCCTCCGGGGTAAGTTCTATCGCAACCGCATCGTCAAAGTCCCTTGCCCTTTCTGGGTCTATGGTGAAGCAAACCTGCTCCCTTAAATCCTTTCTTCGTTTCAGTTCTTCGCTCGGTATCTCTTCAGGAATGTTTTCAACCTCTTTTAAGACTTTTTCGGGATAAGTTGTAGGTATGTTGTATTTCCTTATTATCACATCTATAGCTATGAATTTCTTTGCAGGATCCCCGAGGACTTCTATAACCTTCCCCCTCGGAGGGGATTTCTTCGTGGGGTAGTTTGTTATTTTTACAACTACAACGTTGTTTTCTTCAAGTTTAGAACAATCTTTCTTTGGAAGTAGTATTCTCTGATGGCTGTTTTCATCTATCGGTATTACAAAACAAGTGTTATCTTCCTTGAAAACTTTTCCTACAATTTCCTTTTTTGCTCTTTTTAATACCCTTAATATTCTTATCTCTTTTTTTCCCTTGAACTCAACTATTTTCGCCTTTACCTCGTCACCGCTGAAAACCTTTACCATCTCAAAGGGAGGAATGTAAATATCTTTTTGTTCCTTTGTTTCAAGAAAACCGAAGCCTCCGGGGTATGCTATTACTTTTCCGGTTATTATTTCTTCCCCCGTATACTCGTATTTTCCCTTAACAATTTTAACTTTTCCTTCTTTTTTAAGTTTTCTCATAACCTTTTTGAGAACTTTTCTATCTTTTTTGTCCAGCTTAAGGGATTTTGCTATTTGAAGGAAGTGAAGGGGTTTTTTCTTTTTGGAGAGTATTTTTATAACCTCTTTTTCTAAGGCTTCTTTATCCATTACGTTTTTTAATTATAAATAGAATGAGTGTAATTTATAAGTATCCGATACATGACAGAAATAAAAATATATTCGCTTTTGAACTCGTGCCGAGGGGCGGAAATATAGGGGACTCCGGAAAGATAAATCCCCTTGTTATTAACTATCTCCTTGAAGAAGACCCTGTTTCCGCCTTCGGAGATAAAAAGATTTTCGTTGAATTGTCTCAAGAGTTTATAGAGTCGGCGGTTTACGAGCTTCTCCCCTCATCCCACGTAATCGTTAAGATAGGTAAAGTTGAAAGCTTGACAGATAAATTCATAGGTAATATTAAGGAAATAAAGCTCAGGGGTTTTTCCCTGTGTCTTTCGGATTTTCGTTTTGATAAGGTTGAGATGTTGCCCCTTATCCCTATATCGGATTACGTAATGATTTCCTGGAAACGCTCTAAGGATGAGGATTTTAAGGAAGAGATAAACACGTTAAAGTCCCTCGGCCTGAAGGTAATATTTAAGGATATAGAATCTGAAAGAGAATTCAAAGAAGCCCTTGAGCTCGGGGATTACTTTCAAGGAAGCTTCCTTTCTTCTCCTTCTCTTCTGAAGGATGTAAGAAGTGTTCTTTTTCTGAAGGACACGATAATTAAGCTTTTTCACGCCCTTGAGGCTAAGAACCTTGAGGATATAGTAAGGATTATAGAGTCGGATGTAGGACTTACTTATAAGCTCCTAAAATGGGTAAAGAATTTCTATCCGGGAAAGGCGGAGGATATTCAAACCGTAAGTGATGCCGTTCTTTTCTTGAGTATAAATAACATAACGAACTTTGTTTTAGCCCTTGCGATGGCGGAACTATTTGCGGGAAGAAGGGAAGAGGAAATTATAAGGCGTTCCCTGTTCAGAGCTCATCTATCACAGGAACTTGCAAAGGTTTACATTCCCGAGTTTGAACGGGAAGGATACTTTATAGGTTTATTTTCCTTAATGGATGAACTGATAGGTGAAGAACCGGCATCTCTCGCAAGGGAGCTGAATCTCGGTCAGGAAATAGTTGAAGCGTATGAAAAACGTTATAACGAATTTGGTCTTTTACTTTCCCTTGTTGAACTTCTTGAGTTCCATCACGAAGATGAGGAGATAATAAAACACGTCGGAAAGATGTTAAAAGTTCCGCCGGAAAGGATAAAGGAAGCAATTGAAAAGGCAAAGGAGAAGGCATTTGAGCTTACTCGGTAGCGTATGAGTGAAGTCCCGGGAAGTAAAGGTTTATTGCAAAGAAACATATAAGAACCGTTATAAACCCGAAAACAACCATCCAGGCCACCTTTTTGCCTTTCCACCCCATTAACTGCCTTGCGTGAAGGTATGCACCGAAAAAGAGCCAAACTATAAGGGACCATACCTCCTTCGGGTCCCAGCTCCAGTATCCGCCCCAAGCCTCGTTAGCCCAAGCTGCCCCCAGAATTATGGAAGCAGTCCATACGGGAAAGACTATAGCTATTGATTTGTAGGTTATCTCATCAAGAACTTCTTTACGCGGAAGGTAGCTTTTTATAAACCTATTTTCCCCGAAATACTCCTTAAGTAGGTATGCAACAGCACCGCCGAAACCTACGGTAAATCCCGCATAACCTATGAAAGCTGTAACTACGTGGATATAAAGCCAGTAGCTTCTGAGGGCAGGCATAAGGGGTGTTATCTCGTGGTTTGCTTTAAATATGGCAAAGGCAGAAACACCTGCAATCACGGGAAGCACAAAAGCCCCGAGAATTTTAAAACCGTATTTCCTTTCCAGAAACAGGTATACGGCTCCGGCTATAAAGCTCCAGAACGTTAGAGCTTCAAAGAGATTACTCCAAGGGGGATGGAACACTCCCATAAGATAGCTCTCATAAGCCCTTCTTATCATCCCCGTAAGGTTCAGAAGAAGACCTAAATAAAGGGTAAGCGTTGCTATATTACCTACTATGCTTTCCCGTATGAAGAGATAGGCTATGTATAAAACGGAAGCAAGAAGATAGGTAAGGAATGCGGATTTATACCAGAATACGTTTTCTATGGGAAGAAAGGCAAGAAGTAAAGAAAGAGAAACCCCGCCTATGAAAAAAAAGAAATCTTTACCTACATGAAAACCTTTTTCACTTACACTTACTTCTTTCATGGCTCATAATCTATTTCTCTTCGGGTTTCACGTCAACTTTAATGTCAACCGCAACATCTTTGTGAAGCCTAATCTTTACCGGGAAAACCCCCACCTCTTTAATCGGGTGGTAAAAGACGACATGCTTTCTTTCAATCTCTATTCCCTTCTCTTTCAGTGCGTTAACAATATCATTCGGGGTTACCGAACCGAAGAGCTTTCCTCCTTCACCGGCTTGTTTCCTTATTTCAACAACCATACCCTCAAGCTTTTTGGCAATCTCTTCCGCCCTTTCCTTTTCCCTGAGAAGCTTTCTTTCCTTTTGAGCAAGAATCGTTTTAATATGCTTTACGTTCCCTTCGGTTGCGGGAAGTGCAAGTCCTCTGGGGATTAAGTAATTCATTGCATACCCGTCTTTTACGTTAATGATATCACCGAAAAATCCAAGTCCCTCAACGTCCTTCGTAAGGATAACCTTCATATCCTTTACCTCCTGAAGTGTAAAATGAAATTATACTCGGTATTTATTTAGTTTATAATATGAAGCGTTATGGCTAAGCTCTCCCCGAGGGACATAAGGAGAAAGATACAGGGTATAAAGAACACAAAAAGAATAACCAACGCTATGAAAGTTGTTTCGGCTGCAAAACTGAGAAAAGCCCAGGAGCTTGTTTACGCATCCCGTCCTTACTCTGAAAAGATATACGAGCTTGTGTCTCATCTTTCAAAGCACGTTGATACGGATGACCATCCCCTATTTGATTACAGAGATGAAAGAAAGGTTGATGTAATACTGATTACCGCAGACAGGGGTCTTGCGGGAGCTTTTAATTCAAACGTCATAAGGGAGGCGGAAAAACTTATAGAGGAAAAGGAAAAGAAAGGAGCGGAGGTTTTCCTCTTCCTGATAGGGAGAAAAGGATATCAATACTTCTCAAAGAGGGGATACAAGATAATAAAGGGATACGATGAGGTGTTTAGAAAGACGATAAACTTCGGGGTTGCGAAGGAGGTTGCGGAAGCGGTAAGGGAAAGATTCCTGAAAGGCGAAACTGACAGGGTTTACTTGATAAATAACGAGATGATAACAAGGGCAAGCTACAAGCCCGTAGTAAGAACCTTTCTTCCCTTTTCCGTTGAAGGGGAAACCGAGGAAATCTCGGGTGTTTACGAGTTTGAAGTTTCTCAGGAGGAGTTCTTTGATTACGTTGTAAACCTTTATCTCAATTACCAGATATACAGGGCAATGGTTGAGTCAAATGCCGCGGAACACTTTGCACGGATGATAGCTATGGATAACGCTACAAAGAACGCGGACGACCTAATAAGGCAGTGGACTCTTATATTTAACAAGGCAAGACAGGAAGCAATTACAACCGAACTTATAGATATATCTAACGCTGTTGAAGCTCTAAAAGCCCAATAAGGAGGTTTTATAGATGGCGGAAGTTATAAAGGGAAAGATAGTCCAGGTTATAGGCCCTGTTGTTGACGTTGAGTTTGAAGGAGTAAAGGAACTTCCCCGAATCAAGGACGGATTAAAAACGATAAGAAGGGCTATAGACGATAGGGGAAATTGGTTTGAGGAAGTTCTCTTTATGGAAGTTGCCCAGCACATAGGAGAACACAGGGTAAGGGCTATAGCTATGGGACCTACGGACGGACTTGTGCGGGGTCAGGAAGTTGAATATCTGGGAGGACCTATAAAGATACCCGTAGGGAAAGAAGTTCTCGGAAGGATATTCAACGTTGCAGGACAACCCATAGATGAACAGGGCCCCGTTGAAGCAAAGGAATACTGGCCTATGTTTAGAAATCCCCCGGAACTTGTTGAACAGTCAACAAAGGTTGAAATCCTTGAGACGGGAATTAAAGTTATTGACCTGCTCCAGCCCATCATAAAAGGTGGTAAGGTCGGACTGTTCGGCGGTGCGGGAGTAGGAAAGACTGTTCTGATGCAGGAGCTCATTCACAACATAGCCCGTTTCCACGAGGGATACTCGGTAGTCGTCGGTGTCGGGGAAAGGACAAGGGAAGGAAACGACCTATGGCTTGAGATGAAGGAATCAGGAGTTCTTCCCTATACGGTTATGGTTTACGGACAGATGAACGAACCTCCGGGAGTTAGGTTCAGGGTTGCTCATACCGGTCTTACTATGGCGGAATACTTCAGGGATGTTGAGGGTCAAGATGTTCTTATATTCATAGACAATATTTTCAGGTTTGTTCAGGCGGGTTCCGAAGTTTCAACCCTTCTCGGAAGACTTCCCTCCGCGGTCGGATACCAGCCTACACTTAACACCGACGTCGGTGAGGTTCAAGAAAGAATTACATCAACCAAAAAGGGTTCAATTACAGCTATACAGGCCGTTTATGTTCCCGCAGACGACATAACCGACCCGGCACCCTGGTCCATATTTGCACACCTTGACGCCACAACCGTTCTGACAAGGAGATTGGCGGAGCTCGGAATTTATCCAGCGATAGACCCCCTTGAGTCAACTTCAAAATATCTCGCTCCTGAATACGTAGGAGAGGAACACTACGAAGTAGCCATGGAGGTAAAAAGGATACTCCAGAGGTATAAAGAGCTTCAGGAAATCATTGCAATTCTCGGTATGGAAGAGCTTTCTGAGGAGGATAAGGCTATAGTTAACAGGGCGAGAAGAATTCAGAAGTTCCTATCTCAGCCCTTCCACGTTGCGGAACAGTTTACCGGTATGCCGGGTAAATACGTAAAGCTTGAAGATACCATAAGGTCCTTCAAAGAAGTGCTTACAGGTAAATATGACCACCTACCCGAAAATGCGTTCTACATGGTGGGAACCATAGAAGACGTCATAGAGAAAGCAAAACAAATGGGGGCTAAGGTTTAAGCTCCCCTTTTTTCTTCCATATCATTCCCGCTATAATTGTTAAAAAGCCTATAATAAGGCTCAATATAGCTACAAATAGTGTAGCGTCATACCAAAATTTTAAGGGGTAAATTCTTATCAATGTATCTGAATACCTGAACTTCCAGGAATAAGGGTCAAAAACAATATTGTGAAACACTTCAAAAGCCTTTTTATAGTTCGTGAATGTAAGAATTCCCAGAAAAATTAACAGCAATGTGTTAAACAAACCGGAAAATATCAGGACTCTCGGTTCTTTTAAAAGAATTATTCCGAAAATCCATAAAAGTGTGAAAAAATACACCGAAGGGAAGTAAAGGGAAAGGAAGTTCTTTACATCTTCCATATGCTTTATTTCTCTTTTTGTAAATGCGTTCCTGCCGTTTTTTAAACGCTTACTCTTGAATTCTTCCATGCCTTCATCGGATAAAACAGCTCTGAGTCCGAGTTTGGCAAGCTCAAGCCTTTCTTCCCTCGTCATTCCCCACCTGTCGGGAGGGAAATCCTTTTTAGCGTATTCCCACTCAACGAATTTCTCCGTAAAGGCGATTCTTACTGATATTCCTACGGAAATATAGGGAAATATAAGAACGAGAACTATCGTAAGGAATGTTTTCATTTCAGTTCAAAGCATTTGTGAACTTGGGGAATTACCCTTACGGTAAATCCTTTCTTTACTAACTTTCTCTGTAATTTAATTGCTTTTTCCATCATTTCTTTTCTGTTGCTTTCGGGTTGAAGGACTACTTTTTTCTCTTCAAGGAAAGGTAAGAACTCGCTCCTCATTATTATTTCCTCACTCAGCTCTTCATCAACGACGAATTTAAGCTCCTTTGCGTATTTAAGTATATTCGGATTTACGTAATACCTTGCAACACCTTTCGGAGAACAGGTTATGTGTATGTCCTTGGCAAACTTTTCCATTCCCTCAATCCATAAGGTTCCGTTAGTTTCTATCTGGACGGAATAGTTTTCCTCAAGGAGCATTTCAACGAGTTTAGGGAGCTCCCTGTGGGCGAAGGGCTCACCCCCTGTTATTACAGTATGCCTTGCTGTAAACTTTTCAAGTTCCCTTTTGATATCCGATAACTTAACAAAGTTATTCTTAAATGAAAGGGCTTCGGGTTGGTCACACCAAGGACATCGGAGATTACATCCCTGAAGCCTTATAAAGACGGAGGGCGTGCCGACCAGCAACCCTTCTCCCTGTATGCTTTCGTATATCTCATTCAGCGGTATCAGAGTGTCGGTTTTTCGTATCTTACCTCGTAACATTCTATCTGGTCACCTACCTTAACGTCGTTGTAATCTTTTAATTTAACACCGCACTCATAACCCGCACTGACTTCCTGCACATCTTCTTTATAACGTTTTAAGCTCTCTATCTCTCCATCGTATATCACTACACCGTCCCTTATGAGTCTTGCTTTTGCTCCTCTCACCAGCTTTCCGTTGAGAACGTAACAACCCGCTACCGTTCCCACCTTCTTTATCTTAAAGGTAGCCCTTACTTCCGCGGTCCCGAGAACTTCCTCCTTCTTAATGGGCTCCAACAGTCCAACGAGTGCCTTTTTAACGTCGTCTATCACATCGTATATGATTCCGTAAAGCCTGACGTCAACCTTCTCCTCTTCCATAAGTTCCCTTGCTTTGGGGTCTGGTCTTGTGTTGAATCCTATTACTATAGCTCCCGAAGCTTTTGCAAGCATAATGTCGTTCTCGGTTATTCCGCCTACCGCACCGTGTATTATTCTCACCTGAACCTTTTCATTTGATAGTTCTTCAAGGGATTTCTTCAGAGCCTCAAGGGAGCCCATAGTGTCAGTCTTTAAAACTATCCTCAGCTCTTTTGTCTCTCCGGCCTGGATTTTTTTGTAAATATCCTCAAGCCTTATAGTTTGTAGCTTTTCTTCTCTTTCTTTCTTTTCTCTTCTCTTTTCTGCTATTTCTCTGGCGGTTCTTTCATCGTCTACAACTATGAGTTCATCTCCCGCTTCCGGAAGTTCTTCAAAACCGAGGACTTCAACGGGTGTTGAGGGCGGGGCTTCCTTTAGCTGTCTTCCCTTATCGTCAAACATAGCCCTCACCCTTCCGTAGGTAGTTCCGGCTACAAAGTGGTCCCCTACTTTGAGCGTTCCGTCCTCAACAATGACCGTTGCTACAGGTCCTCTTTTTCTGTCAAGCTTTGATTCTATAATCGTGCCTCTCGCTTTTTTGTTGGGATTTGCTTTAAGTTCAAGTATGTCCGCCAGAAGTAGTATCATCTCAAGAAGCTGGTCTACGTTTTGACCGGTTTTTGCAGATATATCAACGAATATTGTATCCCCTCCCCATTCCTCGGGAATAAGCCCGTGTTCCGAAAGTTCCCTTCTTACCTTCATCGGGTCTGCGTTGGGCTTGTCTATCTTGTTTACCGCAACGATTATAGGAACGTCAAAGGCCTTTGCGTGGTTTATAGCTTCAATCGTTTGGGGCATAACGCCATCATCCGCCGCAACTACTAAAACTGCTATATCGGTAACCTTAGCTCCCCTTGCCCTCAATGTGGTGAAAGCTTCGTGTCCGGGAGTATCAAGGAAGGTTATCTTCCTTCCGTCGGGAAGCTCAACCTGTGAAGCTCCGATATGCTGAGTAATACCTCCCTTCTCCCTTTCAGCTACGTTTGTTTTTCTTATCCTATCAAGAAGTGTCGTCTTTCCGTGGTCTACGTGTCCCATAACAACAACTATGGGAGGTCTTGGCTGGAGTTCTTCCTCCTTTTCCTCCTCTTCCTTCAGGAGAACTTCTTCCTCTATTTCTTCCTCTTCCTTCTTTACTTCCGCGAGATATCCGAACGATTCTGCAACTTCAACCGCAACCTCGGGCGGAACGGGCTGATTAATCGTTGCGAGAACCCCTCTTTTCATAAGTTCCGCTATAACTTTATTTGCGGGAACGTCAAGGAGCTCGGAAAGTTCCCTTACTGTTATAACTTCGGGAATCTGGATTATCTTTATTTCTTCTTTCCTCTTTTTACTTTCCCTTTCCCTCTTTTCCTGTTTCTTTTTCTCCTTCTCTACAGTGTGTTCAAGCTTTCTGAGAATTTCCCTTTCCTGCTTTGACATTTTTATCTTCGGTTTTTCCGTTTTCTTTTCCTCTT
>CAYRMG010000014.1:20213-30703 GCA_964425585.1 uncultured Aquifex sp.
TCTTTTCCTCTTCCTTTTTAGGCTTTTCTTCCTTAGTTAAATCCCTCACCTCAACTTTTGGCTTTTGAAATCTCTCTTTTTCCTTTCTTTTCTTTTCCTTTTCCCTTTCTTTTTTCTCAAGAATCTCCTTTATAAGCTCCTCAACACTCTTTTTGGGTTTTTCTTCTTCTTTTTTCTCTTCCTTTACCTCCTCTTTTTTCTCTTCTTCCGTCTCTTCTTCTTTTATTTCTTCAACTATAACCTCTTTTTCTTCTTTTTTCTCTTCAACAACAACGGGAGTTTCTTCTACCTTTTCCTGTTCTTCATATTTTTCCTCTGTTTTAAAAGCGTCGTATATAATTCTAAGGGCTTGGTCGTCTAAACCGTGAGAAGCCTTCCACGGCTTTCCGTCGGGTCTCGGATAATACTCGTTAAGTAACTCTATGATATCCTTAGATTTTACACCGAGCTCTTTGGCTACTTCGGAAACCCTCTTCGTTTTGGTCAAACTCATACCTCCTAAAAGGTATATTATAAGCTTTGTGCTTCAATATGAAAGAGTGTGGTAAAAATCAGTGATGTTATCTTATACCATTCTTAGAATATTCTTTTACTATGAAGGTGATAATCAACGGTAAGGAGTTTGATATTCCTAAGGGTGTAAGGTTCGGGGAGCTGAGCCACGAGATTGAAAAAGCCGGTATAGAGTTCGGTTGCACCGACGGACAGTGCGGTGTGTGTGTTGCGAGAGTTCTAAAGGGTATGGAATGTCTGAATGAACCATCTGCGGATGAGGAAGATACCCTCTGGAGAGTGGGAGCTGTTGATGAAGACCAGAGGCTGACCTGTCAGCTCGTTATAGAGAAGGAGGATTGTGATGAGATAGTAATAGAAAGCGAAGATTAAAGTTAAAATGAACTTTAATGGAATTACTCCGCGAGTTTCTCAGGAATTATGAGAATAAGTTTTACGAGAGTATAAGGAAATACTCAAAAGAATATCTCGGACAGGAAGATGAGCTTTTAAAGGTTCGTGAAGTTTTTTTTAACCAGTTTTTCGGGGAATCTCTTCACAAGGATTTCTTTTATAATCTCGGCTTTAGTTATGCAAAAAAGGGACTCAACATAAAACCCGTATTATCAAAGGTTCTACTTGAACTTTTGAGGGATTTCCTTGATTACCTTATATCTAACAAAGCAGAAATATCCAAAGAGGAACTGGAAGCACTGAAGGTTCTTTTTTCGCTGGTTGATAGTGTATTTGATGCAATTGAAAGGGCTTATTCGGACTTTTTGAAGAACGTAAGTGAACAAATAAAGAAAGCGGAAGAACTGAAGAGAAAAGAGATAAAGTTCCTGTTAAAGGAAGTTGAACTTCTGAAACATACAAAAGCAAGGGTTTTATTCGTATTTTCCTACAAGGAAATCCCCGTTTACTGTAAAGGAAAAATAAGAGACCAGATAGAAGACATTATTGAGATTGAGTTTACGGAAAAGTGTTTAATTCTTCCTCTGTTGAACATCGGAGATGTTTTTTACATGAAGGGAGAAAAACTCTCTGAACCCGCTAAGCTTGAGGTAATGCAAAAAAAAGAGGAGAGAATTCTGGCAAGAGTTGTAAGTTATGAGGAAGTATACATAGAAAAGAGAGAATTCATAAGGGTAAAGCCGGAAAAATCCATACCCGTTTACATAATTGAGAAAAATACCGTGGGGGATACGCTTGATATATCCGTGGGGGGGATAGGAGTATTTTTTAGGGAAAAAGCTGTTGAAAAGGACGAGGTGGTGACCCTTAGGTTCACCATAAAGGGTGAGGAGGTAAAGGTTAAGGGGGAGTGCAGGTATGTAATAGAACAGAACGGGGGATACAGGGCGGGGTTTAAATTTGTAGAGCTTTCTCCGAAGGTGGAATCCCTCATCGGGCAGTATGTTATGGAGAGACAGCTCCAGATACTTAAAGAGCTCAAAGAGATGATGGTATGAAGGGAAGAGAAACCTGGATAATTCTCGCGGTTGTTTTAATTCTCAGTGCGATAATAATACCAATCCCCGCTTTACTCCTTGACCTTCTCCTTACTCTTTCTATAACTTTTTCCCTCAGCGTTTTACTGCTTACGTTTTTTATAAAAAATCCCCTTGAGTTTTCTTCCTTTCCCTCCGTTTTACTTCTCGGAACACTTATGAGGCTTTCTCTGAACATAGCTGCGGCAAGGAGAATTCTTCTCCACGGGCACGAGGGAACTCACGCGGCGGGAAGGGTGATAGAGTCCTTCGGGAAGCTTGTCGCGGGCGGAGATGTTGTCGTCGGTCTGATAGTTTTTCTCATTTTTATAGTTATCAACTTCATCGTTATAACAAAGGGAGCGGAAAGAATTTCGGAAGTTGCAGCACGCTTTACACTGGATGCCCTTCCGGGTAAGCAGATGGCTATAGATGCAGACCTGAACGCTGGACTTATTACCGAGGAAGAAGCCAAAAGAAGAAGAAAGGAGCTTGAAAGGGAATCTTCCTTTTACGCCGCCATGGATGGAGCGAGTAAGTTCATAAGGGGGGACGCGATAGCGGCTCTTATAATTCTCTTTTTGAGTTTGGTTGGCGGACTCATAATAGGCATAGTTATAAGGGGAATGGATTTCCAGACAGCACTGAAAACTTACACAATCCTATCAATAGGTGAAGGGCTGGCTTCCCAGGTTCCCGCCTTGCTTCTTTCAACAGCCGCAGGTATTCTTACGACAAAGATGTCTTCTCAGGAAAACCTCGGTATCTCCATTAGCGAGGAATTTACAAAACAACCCAGGGCACTGCTTTTTTCCGCGGGAGTTTTGGGATTTCTCGGACTCATTCCGGGCGTGCCGACTCTTCCCTTTCTTTTTATGGCGGGTGCTCTTGCCTCCGCTTATTACTTTCTAATGAAAACCATAAGGGAACAGGAGCTGAAAAAACTTGAAGAGCTTGCGAAGGAAAAGGTCAAGGAAAAGAAGGAAGAGGAAGAGGAGCTCGTTCCCCAACCCGACCCCATAACTTTGGAGGTGGGATACGCTCTTATTCCCCTCGTTGACGAAAGCCAGGGAGGAAAGATTCCCGAAAAGATAAGAAGTTTAAGGAAGCAGTTTGCAAAGGAATACGGAGTGATAATTCCCCTCGTTCACATAAGGGATAACCTTACGTTAAAACCAAACGAATACAGGATACTCCTTAAGGGGATAGAACTTGACAGGTATGAGCTTATGCCGGGTAATTACCTCGCGGTTGACCTCGGAAATGCAAAGGGAAAGATTGAGGGCATAGAAACCCATGACCCCGCCTTTAAGATAAAGGCTTACTGGATAGGAGAGGACAAAAAGGGTGAGGCTCAAAAGCTCGGATATATGGTTGTAGACCCAGAAACCGTTTTAATAACCCATCTTTCGGAGGTTATAAAGAAGAACTTACACGAACTTCTTACGAGAAACGAGGTGATGGAGCTTGTAGACCTTCTTTCAAAAAAGTATCCTAAGGTGGTAAAGGAACTCGTGCCCGAGCAGGTTCCCATATCCGTTCTTCACAGGGTTCTCCAGAACCTTTTAAGGGAAGGTGTTCCTGTAAACGACCTTCTTACTATACTTGAGACGATAGCGGACTATATAGAACAGGTAAAAGACCCGGACCTCCTCACGGAATACGTAAGGCAGGCTCTTTCCAAAAGGATAACCCGAATGTATCTTACAAATGGAACCCTTTATGCCATAGCACTTTCCCCCAAGGTTGAGGCAAAGCTCATTCACTTCTTAAAAGAAAACAGGGAAGATGAGTTCATAGATTTTGTCCTTAATAAGCTCCTTCCTAAGATTAAGAATGAAATTGTTAAGTTTACCCAGTATCAGGCTATGCCCGTTTTACTAACATCGGGAGAAGTCAGACGTTTTGTTAGAAAAACGATAGAGCCATACCTTTCTGAACTTGCGGTTCTCTCTTACAACGAGCTTGAAAAACAGGTTAACATAAAAATATTAGGTATTATAGATGAAGATTGAAAAGCTGGAGGTTCAATCCATACAGGAAGCTATAGAGATACTTGAAAAAAGATACGGGGAAAATGCGGTCATACTATCCTCAAGAATCATAAAAAAGAAACGGTTCGGGTTTCTACCTCTTTTCCCTGTGAAAAAGCTTGAGGTAACCGTCGGAATACAGGAGGAAGAGGATTTCAAGAAGGAGCTTGAAAGGGAAAAGGAATTAATAAAGGAGATTGAAAATCTTAAAAAGATTGTAAACGAACTGGTTTCCTCAAACACTCAACAAGCAAAGGAAACAAAAGCACAAACTGAGGAGGATAAATACTCCGAAAGGGTAAGGAGGGTCTATGAAAAGTTAATTTTGAAGAACGTAAACAAGGATATAGCGAAGAAAATCGTGGAAGATGCTTGCGGATACGATATAGACAGGAAGGTTTACGACTTTAAAGAAGATTTATACACATCTATAAGGGAAAGTCTTGAGAAAAACATAAAGATAGAAGAAAACTTCCTTGATGTTCCGCCTAAGGTTGTAGCCCTTGTGGGTCCGACAGGTGTAGGAAAAACTACAACCATAGCAAAGCTTGCATACCTGTTTAAGAAAAAAAGAAAAAAGGTAGGGATAATATCCCTTGATAGTTTCAGGGTGGGTGCTTTTGAACAGTTAAAGTCCTTTGCGGAAATACTTGAAATTCCCTTCAAGCTTTCGGATTCCCCGAAAAGCTTTAACGTTCACCTCCTTGAGATGGAGGACAGGGATGTTATACTTGTTGATACAGCGGGAAGAAGTCATTACGATGTTGTGCGGTTGAAGGAGCTTGAATCATACTTCAAGGTATCAGATATAAGCGTATATCTTACCCTTGCCGCTAACCTTGCTGAGCTCGTTATGTATGAGGCTGTTATGCAGTTCGGGATATTTTCTATAAAGGGAATTATTTTCACAAAGCTTGATGAAACACCTTTTCCGGGAAGCATAATAAACGTAGCTTACAGAACCCAGTATCCTATTCTTTGTTTTACAACAGGGCAGTCTTTGCCCGAAGATATTGTTATTGCAAATTACGACTATATCATCCGATTAATTTTAGAGGATGAAAATGAAGTTAAACCAGCAGCTCAATTTACTTAAGGTAAGGGAAGGAAAAGATAAAAAAACTAAATACATATCGGTATCCAGCGGAAAGGGTGGCGTAGGGAAAACCCTGCTGGTTATAAATCTCGGCGAAATACTCTCCGAGGAAGGAAAGAAAGTTTTAATATTTGACGGAGACCTGGGACTCAGCAATATACACCTGATGTATGGCATAACTCCCTCAAAGGATTTATCGGATATGCTGAAGGGTTTCGCAGGCATTGAAGAGCTACCCGTAAAGGTAAATGAAAACCTATACTTCATATCGGGAGGTAGCGGATTTCAGCAACTTGCGGATATGCCGAAATCCCAGCTTAGCACGGTAATAAACAAGCTACACAGCTTTGCGGAGGAAAACTTTCATTACGTAATTCTTGACACACCCCCCGGCATTCACAGGACAACACTTATGCTTGCCTCTTGTGCGGATATTCCCATAATACTCACAACGCCCGAGCCGACCGCTATAATGGACGCATACGCACTTATAAAGGTTTTGAACAGGGAAGAAGGTGTTGAGGATTTCTACCTGATAGTAAACAAGGCGGATAACGAAGCGGAAGCGAAAAGCGTAATGGAGAGTATAGAGATACTTGCATCAAGATATACGAGTGCCAGGGTTCATTACATAGGATTCCTTCACTACAGGAAGAACTTAATAAGAAAAGTAATTGACCAAAATCCCGTTGATAGGGGGTTTAAGGAGGAGCTGAGGGAAGCGTTATCAAATATAGACCTGGTAAGTAGAGGAAGGGAAGGATTCTGGGGTAAAATACTTAAAAAACTGGGAGTATGAAAAAACCTTACACGGAACAGAGGGAAGAACTAATACTGAAATACCTTCCCC
This sequence comes from uncultured Aquifex sp., assembly GCA_964425585.1. Classification (GTDB taxonomy): domain Bacteria; phylum Aquificota; class Aquificia; order Aquificales; family Aquificaceae; genus Aquifex. The sequence goes on from CAYRMG010000014.1 coordinate 26,175, forward strand.
TGGTGAAAGGCATAGCTTACAACGTGAAGAAGCATCTTCCCGACGATGTTGATGTAAGGGATTTGATAGGTCACGGGATAATAGGTCTTATAAAGGGTATAGATAACCTTAAAACTACCGATGAAAAGGCGATTGAAACATATCTGAAGATTAGAATAAAGGGAGCTATATACGACTACCTGAGAAGTCTTGATTTCGGGAGCAGGGAGATAAGGAATAAGGAAAAAAGAATAAAAGAGGCTCTGGAAAAGCTGAAGGAAAAGCTGGGGAGGGAACCTACCGATGAGGAGCTTGCCGAAGAGCTCGGTCTTCCCCGAGAGGAACTTATAAACACGTTAAAAAAGATTTCCTTTTCCTACATCTTGAACCTTGAGGAAGTTTTCAGGGAAAATGTAAGGGATTACTCGGAGCTGATAGCTTCCGGGGAAGATGTTGAGGAAAAGGTTATAAAGAAAGAGTTTGAAGAAAGGTTAAAGAAAGCCGTAAAGGAATTACCCGAAAGGGAAAAGCTTGTTATTCAGCTTATCTTTTACGAGGGACTTCCTTTAAAAGAAGTTGCAAAGGTTTTAAATACTTCCATATCAAGGGTTGCCCAGATAAAGGCAAGGGCGTTAAAAAGACTGAGGGAAAAGCTCAATCCTCCACAAACTCCATAAACTTCTCTTTATGCCTCTCAAACCATTCCTCAAGGGATTTTATATCGTATCCCCCGTTCTTACCGAAGGTTAACTCAAACTCCTCAAATCCCATACCCTCGAGTATTGCAAGGATGTAATACCTTACACCTATCGGGTCTCCCGGAACGAGCTTATATAACAGCTTTAAAACCCTAAGGGCTTCGTCTATCTCCCCTACTTCCCACAGGGTTATACCCGCCTCAAGGATAGCCCTTATTATATGCCTGTTTGTCTCGTATTCCCAGGGAACGCTTTGGGGGAGTTTTCCATCTTCTCCTTTGAGAAGTTCCATAGCCCTTTCAAAAGCCTGAAGAACAATCTCTTCCGCTTCCTTTATATAGCCCTCGTTTTCCATTATCTCGGAAAGCTTTATGTAGGTTTCAAGGTAGTATGGGTCTTCCTCTATGAGCTTTTTTAAGTCGGAAATCAGCTTAGGAATATCGTTTTTTTCTTCCTCAAGAATTTTTTTCAACTTTTCTGAAACAGGTCTCTGAACATCTATAAACTGACTCATATTCACTAAAATAATTTACCAGCTCGGTGTAAAATAAAGCTATGATTCCTATAAAAGATGTAAACCCGTCAAGAAGCTTTCCGATAGTAAACCTGACGATAATACTTCTTTGCTCCGCGATATGGCTTTATGAAGTAAGTCTTCAGGACGATATTATATACACCCTTCAGGGTCAGATAACCGCCTTTGAACTCTTTTTGAGGGAATGGGGGCTTGTTCCTGCGGAACTTCCCCAAAAGCCCTATACACTTCTCACCCATATGTTTCTTCACGGAAGTTGGGGGCATATCATCGGTAATATGTGGTTCTTATGGGTTTTCGGGGACAACGTTGAAGACCGACTCGGAAAGTTTAAATACGTAATCTTTTACATACTTTGCGGACTCGGAGCTGCTTTTAGCCAGACAGTTATAAGTCTGATTTTTGGAGGAGCTAACGTCCCCATGGTCGGAGCAAGCGGTGCTATAAGCGGTGTTCTCGGGGCTTATATGAAGCTTTTCCCCCATGCGAGGATTCTCGCCTTGGTTCCGGTGTTCATATTCCTCACCCTTATGGAGCTACCCGCAGTAATTTTCATAGGCATGTGGTTCTTCATTCAGATAATTAACGGTATAGTAACCCTCCCCCTCATAGGATACGGCGGTGTGGCCTGGTATGCCCACATAGGCGGATTTCTGGCGGGATACCTGCTCGTTGACTTTTTCTACAGAAAACGCTATTACGTTTAGTTACATTCTTTCGGGGGCACTTACCCCCATGAGTCCAAGCAGTAGTTTTATCACCTCTTTTACACCCAATGCGAGGGCAAGCCTTGAGAGCATAACCTTTTCCTCCATTCCCAGTATCCTGTGGTGGTTATAGTATCGGTGAAAATCCCCCGCAAGGTCTATAAGGTAGTAGGTAAGTAGATGGGGTTCCCTTCTCTGAACTATATCAATAAGTTCATCTTTAACAAACAGAAGTTTCTTTATGAGCCTTTCCTCCGCTTCTTCCGATAAATAATCAACGTAGTTTATAAGCTCCTCTTTATTTACTTCCTTCTTATACCTTTCCTTGAACTCCCTGAGGATACCAGCTATCCTTGCATGGGCATACTGAACGTAGTAGACGGGATTTTCGGAGCTTTTTTCCTTGGCCTTGTTAACGTCAAAGTCAAGGGGTGTGTCGCTTCTCTTTGTAAGGAATATGAACCTTACCGCATCTGCACCTACCTCATCAAGTAGTTCCCTCAAGGTCACAAATGTTCCCGCTCTTTTTGACATTTTTACCTCTTCTCCGTCCTTGAAGAGTTTAACCATTTGCACGAGAAGTATCTCAAGCCAGTCTTTTTTTATACCGAGCATCTCAATGGCCGCTTTTACCCTCGGTATGTATCCGTGGTGGTCCGCTCCCCATACGTTTATTACCTTATTAAACCCCCTCTTAAATTTGTTGTAGTGATAGGCTATATCCGAAGCGAAGTATGTATACGTTCCGTCGGAACGCCTGATTACCCTATCCTTGTCATCTCCGAATGCAGTAGTTTTTAGCCAAAGAGCTCCTTCCTTTTCGTAAACGTATCCTTTTTCTTTCAGAAGTTTTATAAGCTCTTCAACGAGTCCCTCGTCGTATAAACTTCTTTCACTAAACCAGACGTCAAATTCTATTCCCATGAGAGATAGGTCCTCCTTTATCTCCTTGAGCATAAGGTCAAGTCCGTAAAGGGCACAGAGCTCTACCGCATCCGCGGGTTTATATTTTCTGAGGTATTTAAGTTCAACTTCTTTCTCTTTTGAGATTATCAACTCTCTGAGTTCTTCTACGTTCTTGCCTTCGCAAAGCTTTTCTCCTATCAGGCTTTTTACTCTACTTGCAAGCTCTTTAATGTATTCTCCCCTGTATCCGTCCTTCTCAAAGGTTTCCTTTATCTCTTTAAAAAGCTTTTCATCCTTTTTGGGACAGTTCTCAAGGTATCTGTAGAGGATTGATACGCCGAGGAGGTAAACCTGTCTCCCTGCATCGTTTATGTAATACTCCCTCGTAACATCGTAGTTGAAAAACTTAAGAAGCCTTGAAAGGGTATCCCCTACAACCGCACCCCTTCCGTGTCCAAGATGGAGGGGTCCCGTGGGGTTCGCACTTACATACTCAACCTGAACATTTATCCCGTTGCCGAGGTTTTCTTTAAAGTAATCCTCTCCTTGTGAAAGAAGTTTTTTGAACTCTTCTTTCAGAAAATTAAACGAGAAGCGAAAGTTTATAAAGCCCTTTACCGCTTCAACGCTTTTAAATGTAGGTTCCTTTTTAAGCTCTTTTGCAAGCTCTTCCGCTATCTTTATCGGAGGCTTTTTTAGCTCCTTTGCAAGTAAAAAGGCTACGTTTGTGGCAAGGTCTCCCAGGCTCTCTTCCTTAGGTTTTTCTATTTTGAAATCCTTCTTTTCCAGTCCGTAAAGTTCCTTTAGGGCTTTCCCTACTTTTTCCCTTACGAGTTCTTTCATAGAGGATTTATTTTACCTGAGGGGAGGACCTATTTTTACGAGACCGGTTTCAGTGATTTCCATAAAGTGGGTTTTGGTGTCGTGCCCGCACAGGCGACAGCCGTCTATTCTGAAGAGCCTTACTATATCCCCTATCTCCTTTTTATAAATCTGGGCTTGATATTTCGTCATTATAAGCTCTTTAGCGAGAACCATCGTGCAGTCAACTATATGGCTTATCGCGAAACCTCCTGCGGCTTCCGCGGAAAGCTCCTCGTGGGAGCTTCGCTTCTGGGAAACAAAAAGTGCCGTTTGATACCATTTTTTCATAAAGTTAAAGAGTTGCCTTACTACCGTTCTTGCAAGCATTTCCTTCGCTTCATAAAGTCCCGTTATTGAGTCTATTACCGTGTGTCTTACCTTGTAGGTCTTTATGACATAGGCGAGGGTTGCAAGAAGGTTGGGTATATTTTCCCTGAGGGTTGCATGACTTGCAGCGTCTATTAGTATTATCTTGTCTTTAATCTTTTCAAAATCTATGCCCATTGCGGTTGCTCTTTCCCTCAACCCCATAGTAACAAAGGGTGCAGGGCTCTCAACGGTAATGAAAGCAACCGGTTCCCCTCTATCCGCCTGCTTTATCGTAAATTGCTCAACCATGAGTGATTTTCCCGTGTCCGAAACACCAGTTATGTTAACCACAGCATACCTCGGTATTCCTCCGAGGGGTTTCTTTACCACCTTTCCGTTCTGAAGTTCCGTTTTGAAGAAAAGCTCGTCAAGTCCTTCAACGCCTGTGGGGACACCTTCAAGTTTCGGGGCTTTTTTTATTGCTTCCTCCGCAACCCATATACCTTCTTCCACTACTCTCGGTTTTTCATG
>CAYRMG010000015.1:0-28627 GCA_964425585.1 uncultured Aquifex sp.
CTGTAAAATACATTTAGACTTCTCAAAAGTATGGCTCTAACATGATACCCGAGCACATTACCCATAAAAAGATTGCGGAAAGTTTAAAAAATCTCGGTTGGAAAGAATGTCCAAGATACAAAGAACACGAACTTATTGAGGATTATTTGCTCAAAGACATACTCACGCAAAAACTTAGGGAAATTAACGACCAAGAATTTAAAGCCGTAAGCTTAAAAGAAGAGAACATTAAAAAGGTAATAGAAAACGCAATAAACAAGCTTCTTTCTATGCGGGACGCTGTTCAAATTCTTGACTATCTCAAGAACGGCACAACCGTGGAAGTAAACAGGGGAAACAGGGGAAGCGTGGCGGTAAAGATTAACTTCATAGATTACGAAAATCCTGAAAATAATACTTTCTGTTTCATACATGAGGCAAAGTTTAAAGGCTCTCCGGATAACGTAAAACCGGACTTTACGCTCTTTATAAACGGAATACCTGTAGCCATAATAGAGGCAAAAAGGGAAATTTCCGAATCAGAAAGCTACACATATCTTGAGGGATTGACACAGATAGAAAGATACGAAAAGGATAGCCCCGAACTCTTTAAGTTTGTTCAGGTCGGTGTAGTGTTTGCGGACAGGCAGGTTTACATACCCACATACCCGAATCCGGATAAAGAGAAGAGACTTGAAAGAAAAATCAACGTATGGAAGGATGATGAAGGAAGGGAGAATATAATGGAACTCCTTGAACCTCACACATTGCTTGACATTCTCAGAAACTTCACCTTTTTCAGCTCAAAGGGAGACGGAACACTTTTTAAAACGCTTCCCAGATATATGCAGTATAGAGCGGTAAATAAAGCCTTCAGAAGAATAGCGGACTATCTTAATGACAAATCAGAAAAAAACAGGGGTTTGATATGGCACTGGCAGGGTTCCGGGAAGACCTTTGAGATAATCTATCTCGCGGAAAAATTTTACAGGGAATTTGAGAATAGAAAACCTGTGGTTTTCATAATTGTTGACAGGATAGATTTGGAAAGGCAGTTTGACGAAGAGGATATAAAGCCACTTAAAAATGCAAAGTTTAAGGAAGCATTTAAAAAGATAGAAAGCATTGAAGAGCTAAAGAGGGAGCTAATACGAATAAAAGAATCGGAAGATAATCCTAACATAGACCCTAAAGCGGTTTACCTTGTGATGGCTCACAAGTTCAGGAAAGAGGTAGCGGAGGAACTTGAAAAAACGCTCGGGAAAGTAATAACAAAGAAAGAAACCCTTATCTTAAGAGATGAAGCCCACAGAACAGAAGGGGGAAAGAGTATACTAACCGCTGTGAGAAACTACATAATGCCGGCAGCCATAAAATTCGGGTTTACGGGGACACCCGTTCACAGACAGGAAAACAGCACCTTCCAAGAATACGCATATCCCCAAGAAGGGGAGTTTTACACCGATAAATACTTCATCCAGCAGTCAATAGAGGACGGCTATACCATACCCTTAGTGTGGAGAGTTGCGGTATCGGAAGGAGTAAAGATAAGCCTGACCGAGGAACAGGTAGAAGAATTAATAAAACTTTATTTTGTAAACAGAACCTTAAGAGAGGAGGATGAAATCCCGGAGATATCAGAGTCGGAAGTTAGGGAAAAGCTACCCTTCAGCGATTTGCTCAAAGCGGATGACTTTATAAAGAAGGCAAGCCTTTACATAGCCAAGAATATAAAGGAAGACACGGAAAACTTCACCTTTAAAGCCATGATTGTGGCTCAGGACAGAGCCGGTGCGGTAAAGTTCAAAAGATACCTTGACAAATTTATGCCCCGATACGTAAAAGAATACACCCCGGAGTGGAGTCAGGTCATAATAACCCACATCCACAACGATGAAGACATCATAAGGGAATACAAGGAGGAGATAGAGAAGAAATACGGAAAAAACGTAGAGGTCTTAAACAAGGAATGGACGGAAAGCTTTAAATACCCTGATAAACTCCCAAAAATTCTTATTGTTAATAAAAAGCTTCTCACAGGCTTTGATGCTCCAATCCTGAAGGTGATGTATGTAGCCCAGCTTATGAAGGATGTTCTCCTGCTTCAGTCATCCGCAAGGGTAAACAGACCCTATCCCTCAAAGAAATACGGTCTAATAGTAGACCTTTGCGGTGTTCTTATTGAGAACTATAAAAAAGCCATTGAGAAGTATAACATATATGAAGATGAAGAAATCAATAGAGACATACTTAAAAACCTCTTCAGGGATAGCCTTGAACTCTGGAGAGAATTCTTAAACAAGCTCCAAAGATTTAATGAGCTTTTTGAGGAAATATCCGGCATTAGATGGGAGGAATTCACTGAAGAAGTGAGGAAAGGAAACAGAGAGATTTATAAAGACACAATAGACAAAATAATAACGAGTGAGAAAGGTCTACTTCTGCTATATCCCATTTTAAGGGAAACGATAAAAATTTATGAATCCATAGGAGCTTTCCCTGAAAAAGTGAAGTATTACGATACTTACAAAGAGCTAAGAATATTGTCCGCAGGTATAACCAAAAAAATTAAGCCGAGTATAGAAATTCCGAGAGATATTAAAGAAGAGCTTTTAAAAAGGCTTGAGTTTGCTGATATAAAGGAAATTGGGGAGCTTAAATTTTCCCTTGAGGTTATAGAACAGCTAAAGAGCGGTGGAAAAGATTACGTAATAGTCGCAGACTTTTTAATACCTCTTATAGTCTATCTTGAGGACAAAAAAGACCCTATACATAAAGCGATATACAGGAGACTCAGGGAACTGAGGGATAAATACATATCACGGAAAATAAGCATAGAGGAAGTTATAAGAACGCTTAAAGAATCTGTAAGCCAGCTAAAGGAGTATGAGGCTGAAAGAAAAAGCTTAAAACCTGAAGATATAATACTTAAAAACCTTAAGTTTATCTTGCAACATAAAGGAATAAAGATAAAGCCGACTCAAGGGCTAAAGGGATATTTAAAGGAATTTTTGATAAAACAACCCACCGAGGAGATAAAAAGCAAGCTGAAAGAAGAGCTTATACTCTCCGCAGAAGAAGGAGAGGATAGACTTGAAAAAATCTTGGATTCTCTAATAGATGAAGTGTTAATACCTATGAGAAGGGAGATGAAACATGAATATACACAAAAAAATAAATCTCATCCTTTGTAAACTTAAAGCGGAGCTTGGTATTGAGGAGAGAGTGAGAATAAGATTAAAGCCCTTTAAGAGAAAAATAGCTTCTGTATCTCTAAGGAAAAGGATAATTTATCTGAATTCGGAAATTATAGATAAGCTGACCGCCGAGGAATTAGAATACATAATCGCTCATGAACTTTTACACTTAAAATACGGCATCTTTCATATTAAGGAATTTGAAGAGGAGCTAAAAAGATTTTTTGATGAAAACATGGAGTTAAAGATACTTAAAAAATTCTCGGAAGTAAGGAACAATTTAATAAGATAATTCTATGGAAAAAATAAAGGAAGATAAGGTGCTGGATTTATCAGGGCTCAGCTGTCCTCTTCCCGTAGTTATGACATCCGAGACCGTGAGAAAGATGAAGGAAGGGGAAATCCTAAAGGTTATTTCAACAGACCCGGGCTTTGAAAGAGACATATGGAGCTGGGCTAGACAAAGCGGAAACATTCTCCTGAAAACCGAAAAGGTTGATGGAAAGACAATAGCATATATAAAGAAGGCAAGCGAGGCACACGAACCTTCCCTGTGGTATTGGATAAAGTTTCACTCTCTGGGTGTTAAGCTTCACCTGAGACAGTTCTGTATAATGCTGAATCCTTTTTCAAGGAAACCCGACCATTTTATAACCTTTGTGGCCATCTCGGAAGGAACACGTGCCGAAAAACTTCTGAAAGACGAAAATAAGAACCCTGCGGTTCTCCTGCCTATACCCGATGAGATAGACCCAAGATGCGGGGTCGTTCTCGGGGTAAGGGGAGAAAAGGAGGCAAGAAGAATTTATGAGTTCCTGAAAGAAAAGGATATCGGGGTTGAGGCCATATACAAAAAGGAGGGAAAAGAGTATAAAAGGATTTACCCCTGACCTTTTGTCTTTAAAAATTCTATCTGTTTTTCTTTCAGTTCCTCCATTTTCTTCATAACCTCTTCAAAAGAAAGGCTCGTCCTGAATCCGTCTCCCACGAAGTGGGTTCTCACACCTTCAAAGAACTTAACTGCTATCCTTATGGGAGGCTGAGCAGGGAGCTTAACTTTTTCCGCAAGTTTTGAAAGAACGTAAAAACCGACCGTTTGAAGAGTTGACTCTTCTTTTATCAATCTCAGTATTCTCTTGGTTTCCTTTTCTATCTCATCCCTATTTTGGGCTTCTTCGTAGAGAAAATCTGTAAACTCCTCATCCCAGAGCTTACCAACCCACATGGGCCCTCCTATGTGGAACCTTGAACCGCAATAAGGACATCTTTCCTTGAACTTGTAAAGGTCTTTAACAACTTCCCTGTTCATACAGTTAAAGCAGTATTGAATATACCCGAAGTTTTCTATAAGCTTATCAACTTTCTCAACACCCCTGTCTTTTACGAAGAAAAGCTTAAAGTAATGGAGATGTGAGTATGCAAAGATGGGAATCATAGCTATATCGTATTGAGCGGCAAGCTCTATGACCTTTTTTATAAGTATCCTTATGCCTACTTCGTGTTTAAACTCATTCCTTAGGGGTCTTGCCATATACCTCCTCATACATGTTTTGGGATAGGTTCCCGAAAGGGGAGCCGTGTCGGTAGCGGTTAAGCTGAGTATTCCTCCCCTTTTCATAGAAAGAGCTACGCTCTCTATGAAGGGCACGGGTGTTCCGAAAGGGTCTAAATCTACGTAATCAAAGCCAAAGCCCCACTCCTTTCTGAGGAAAAAGTTTGCTTCCATTCTGTGAATCTCGTATTTATCTTCGGGAATGTTATTCAACTTGAAGTTTTCCCTCATTATCTCTACAGCCTTTGAGCTGATATCATTCGCGTAAGCCTTTTCAACACACGACGTCTCAAGAATAAACCTTATAGCCCTTATTCCGCTTGCGGAAAGCGGATCCGCAATCTTCAGGGGTCTCCCGAGTTTCTTACAAAGATACTCAAGTCCCAAAACAGCCAGGTCTCTGTTTACACGCATTCTCGGGTTGTAAAAAACGGGCATATCGGAACTTACCGTTTTGGGTATTTCGGGAACGAGAACCTTAGCCTTTCCTTCGTGAACTATTTCCATAATAACTAAGGATTATAAAATTATGAATTGATGGGAATATTAAAAGCGTGGGAGAAGCATCTTGAGAAAACAAAGAGTGAAAGAACAAAGGAAACTTACATAATGCTCGTAAGAGAATTTTTAAAGTTCCACAATATTGAGGAAAAGGAATTTGTTGAAAAGATAAAACCATCTCTCATATACAGGTATATAGACGAGAGTGAACTTACCCCGAGTTCGCTTCTCACAACCCTTTCCGCACTTAGGTATTTTTTTAAGTTTCTCCTGAGAAGGGAATACCTTGATAAGGAGCTTTTTGAAAGCCTTGAGTTAACTATAGAGGAGGCAAGGGAAGAACTGAATGCAAAGAAGACACCCAGATACCCGAGGGCTTTAACAAAAGAAGAGTTAAAGGTAATCTTTGAGAAGGTAAAGGGTAAAAAATACGAGAAAATATACTCCCTTTTTCTCTACAGCGGTATAAGGCTCGGGGAATACGAGAAACTGATGAGGGATAACTTTTACCTTGACAAAAGCGGGATACTCTGGATTAGATTATCGCCCGAGATGACAAAGAGAAGAAAGGGAAGACTCGTTCCCATACTCGCCTCGGACAAGGACGAAACCCTGAGGGCTACGGAAAACCTCTTAAAGTGGATAGAAGATTTTGAGGAAAACTTTAGAGTGAAGAGAGGAGTCCTTCAGGTTTACACCGACAGACTCTCAAAAAGGCTAAATATTGACTTCAGCATACACAGTTTCAGGCATACATATATAACGAACCTGATTAACTCGGGTTTCCCCGTTGAAGTCGTGAAAGAGTTTGCGGGTCACTCCAGCGTAAAGACGACGGTTGAGACATACTACAAGTTCAGTCAAAAAAGAGCGGAAGAGCTTGTAAGAAACTTCGTATTTTCCTGATGAGAATATATCTGAAAAAAGGAAAAGAGAAAAAGGTAAAGCATTTTTACCCTTGGGTATTCAGGGACGAAATAAAAGAGATAGAAGGTGAAGGAGTCGTTGCGGAACTTTGCGATTCTGAGGGAAACTTTCTCGCTGTGGGAACATATTCTCCCGTATCCCGAATAGCCTTCAGGGTTCTTTCCTACGAAAGGGAAGACATAAATGAGGGTTTTTTTAAAAAGAGGCTTGAGGAAGCCTTATCCCTCAGGAAGGATATAGACTCCGATGCCTTTCGGGTTGCTTTTTCCGAGAGTGACCTTCTCAGCGGTCTCATAATTGATAAATATGCCGATGGTGTAGTTGTTCAGGTAAGAAGTTATCCGATGGAGGTTTTAAAGGAAAAAGTTATTAGCGGTATACTCAATGTTTTGAAACCTGCCTTTATTTACGAAAGGAGCGATTTCAAAGGCAGAGAAGAGGAAGGACTTCAGCCCTTTAAAGGACTTATTTACGGAAAGCTTGAGAATCCCATAAAAATAAGAGAAGGTGAGTTTAGCTTTTTAGTTGATGTTGTAAACGGACTGAAAACGGGGTTCTACTTGGATCAGCGGGAAAACAGAAGGTATATACAAAGTATTGTGGAAAGAAATATGAAGGTTCTTGACCTATTCTGTTATACGGGAGGGTTTTCCGTTTACGCGGGGAAAAAGGGAGCTAAGGTTATCGGTGTTGATATAAACGAAAATGCCGTTGAACTCGCACGGGAAAATGCACGGATGAACGATGTAAATGCGGAGTTCATTAAATACAACGCCTTTAACTTCATTGAGGAAACAAAAGAGGTTTACGACCTCATAATAGCAGACCCTCCCGCAATAGCAAAAACAAAAAAGGAAAAGGAAAGCGTAAAATGGGCTATATGGAAACTGGCTTATCACTCCTTCAAGAAGTTAAAAAGATACGGAAGGCTCTTCATATGCACCTGCACATACCAGATGAGCGTTGAGGATATGATAAAACAGGTTAGACTTGCATCAACGGATGTCGGAAGGAGAATCTTCATAAAGAGTGTTAGGCTCCAGCCTGTGGACCATCCTTATCTTCCCACATTCCCCGAAAGTTTATACTTGAAGTGTCTTGATACTATAGTGTTAAACTAATAATCGGGGGAAGGAAATGATTCTTATAGTTCTGATTTTCAGTTCTCTTTTATTCGGGGCTTATATAAGCGATTACCTTGTTAAGGGTGAGCACCTTCTGAAGGAAATGAAGAGTGCAAACGCAAAGGAAGAAACCCCATACCTTTACTGGAAGGCTGTAGGTTATTACGAGGGTGTTAAGCTTTACGCAAGGTTTGGAGACAAAGAGGGTGCAAAAAGGGCTTACGAGCTTATGGAAAAAAACGCTTACAAAGCGATAAGAGGAGCTTACACAAACAGGGAACCCATAACGGAACTGATAATTTTTGAGCCGAGAATATACTCCGCGGAATACTGCGACGGGATACTTGATGAGTGCTTTTACGAGGAAAAGTATGAAAAGGAGGAGTATTTAGAGCTTATTGATTACTTTGCCTTGCGAAAGAGGGTTAAATTCCTGAGAAGAAATAACGCGAAGTATTGCGCTCCCGAAGATTACGGAAAGGTTGAAGCCTTATTTAACCTAATCTCCGTAGAGCTGATGAGGAAAAAACCGAGTGAAAGGAAACTTCTTGAATTTAAGGACAAGCTCATGCCCTTGTTAATACTCACAGAAGAAAGGTTAAGATACGCCATGAAAAACGAACTGAGGTGCTACACGAGGGGAAGATGAGGAAACTTTTCATATTTCTCTTAGTTTTCTTGTTTTCCTGTGCCCACCTTACCGGAGAGTCCTTCCTCCTTCCTACGGATAAAGAGATTGCCCTCGGTAGCAAGCTCGTTCCCGAATCAATAACCCGCTTTGAGGGGCTTTATCCCGACGAGGAAGTTCAGTCCTACGTTAGGGAGATAGGGAACAAAATAGCAAGGCATGCAGAAAGGAAACTACCTTACGAGTTTTTCGTTGTTAACTCAGGTATTCTCAACGCCTTTGCCCTGCCGGGTGGAAAGATATTCATAACCAGAGGTTTACTTCTTGAGCTTGATAATGAGAGTGAGCTCGTAGGAGTTCTGGGGCACGAACTCGGACACGTCAACGCAAGACATCACGTTAAGTATCTTGAGAAGATGTTAGGTATAAGTCTTCTTCTCCAAATCGGTGCCCTCCTGATAGGTGAAAATGACCTGAAAGAAAGAGCTCTTCTTCAACTCGCTTCTATAGGGGCTACACTTCTGGCGCTTAAGTTCAGTAGGGACCAGGAAAGGGAAGCTGACCTATACGGCATAAAGTATGCCGTAGCTACGGGATACGACCCGCGGGGTTTAATAAAAGTCTTTGAGAAGTTCAAGAAAATTGAGAAGAATAGACCGCCCGAGTGGCTCTCAACACACCCCCTTCCCGAAACCCGCATAAAGGAAGTAAAAAGGGTAATAAGTAAAATGAACCTACCCCGAAATCTGAAGGAAGATTCACCTAAATTTCACAGGATAAAGAAAAAGCTGCTTGCCACAAAATCCTCATACGACCTCTGTGAAGAAGGGAAAAAATTATACAGAAGAGGATTTAAGGGGGAAGCCCTTGAGAAGTTCAGAGAAGCTCTCAAGATTTTCCCGAAAAACCAGGTCGCAATGGTTTACATATCCGCCATCTACCTTGAAAAAGGTGAGCCGGAGAAAGCGCTTGAATACGCCGGGAAGATTACAAGAATAGACCCCTACATTCTCTGGGGCTGGTATCTTAAGGGAGTTTCTCTTTTTGAACTTAAACGTTATAAGGAAAGTATAAAAGCCCTTGAGGAGGCAAAGAAAAGGGTCGCAACATATGCGGGAATCTATTATTACCTCGGAAGAAATTACGAGGAACTGGGAAATGTAAGAAAAGCGATAGAAAACTACAGAAGAGCCGTAAAGCTTGCCAACGGTAAAGAGCCGTGGTATGGGGATGCTAAAAGACGTTTAATGAGATACGGTGTGTTCTTTTAAAATAGAGCTATGGCAGAAGTTTTAATGGGCATAGGAAAGGGGGGACTGAAGGAATCGGGAAATCCCGATATACTTGTTGTTTTATTCCCCTATCCCTGTGTTTCCTCATTCCTGTTTACCGATAACTACTTCAAGGCGGGTTCGGTAATTTACTCGGAAGGTCTTGCAAGGGATAGGGAAACCTTCAGAGCTCTTGTAATAAACAGCGGAAATGCAAACTGCGGGACGGGTGAAGAGGGTATAAAGCACGCCCGTATGATGGCACGGAAAGCCGCCGAAATGCTTGATATACCCGAGGAAGAAGTTCTCGTGTTCTCAACGGGAATAATAGGAAGATACCTGCCCATAGATAGGGTTCTAAAAGGTATAGAGGAGGCTTGTTCAAACCTTGAAAGCCTTGACCTGAAAAGGGCTTCCGAAACGATATCAACGACGGATCGTTTCCCGAAGTATGACTTTGCAAAGTCCGGAGAGATAGAGACCTTCGGTTTTGCAAAAGGTGCCGGGATGATAAATCCCTCAATGGCTACGATGCTTGCATTTGTCTTTACAAACGCTAAACTTGATTACCTGACCTTGAGAAGGATACACGAAAAGGTTGCGGAAAGAACCTTTAACTCTATAACCGTTGACGGTTGTGAAAGCACAAACGACGCCTTCGGACTCATCTCCCTCGGTGAGGTGGAAGCCGATATGGAAACCGTTGAATATGAGATTATGAAAGTTTCCGAAAGCCTCGCAAAACAGATAGTCGCGGACGGAGAGGGAGCGACAAAGATTATAAAGGTGAGGGTAAGGAGCGCAATAACCGAGGTAAAAGCAAGGGAGATAGCTAAATCCATAGCCAACTCGCTTCTTGTGAAAACGGCAGTTTTCGGAAGAGACCCCAATTGGGGAAGGGTTGCGGCAGCTGCGGGAAGCACCGAGTTTCCCGTAGACCCGTTTAAGATGGAAATATACATAGGAGGATACCTTCTTTACGACGGAAAGCCGAGAAATGAGAACCTTGAAAAGGCCAAAAAACATATGGTTGAGGATAAAGAGATTGAAATAACCGTTGAGCTTAACGAGGGTGAATACGAATGGGTATGCTACTCCTCCGACATAGGATACGATTACATAAAACTAAACGCGGAGTATACCACTTAAAGCCTTCAGTATATCCTTAAAGACCTCTTCCTCGCTCCTTTCTCCGTTTATAACGAATACGTTTTTCCTTTTCTTGGATAGCTCTAAAAATCCCTTCCTTACCCTTTCAAGGAAAGCCCTGTTTTCAAAACGGTTTTTTTCCTTCTTTCTTTTTAGAGCAACATCAACGGAAACGTCAAGAAGAAAAATTAAATCAGGTTCAATACCCCCAGTTGCGAAGTTATTTAGCTTTTCAATAACTTTTAAATCAATTCCTTTGCCGTATCCTTGGTAGGCAAGTGTTGAGAGGGTGTATCGGTCAAGGATAACGATAAATCCGTCTTTAAGATTGTTTTTAATTTTCTTCTCCACGAGCTCAGCCCTTGAGGCTTCAAAAAGAAGAAGTTCCGACCTCGGAGTCAAATCTTCCTTAAGAAGGATTTCCCTTACTCTTTCACCCGCTTTCGTTCCTCCCGGCTCCCTGTATAGGCTTACCTTCTTACCTTTTGACCTTAAAAACTCGTAAAGCTTCCTCGCCTGGGTTGTTTTTCCCGAACCGTCAATTCCTTCAAAGGAGATTAACATATAACTATTATGAAACTGCTTGCTCCTTCAATACTTGCCGGAGATTGGTGGAACATAGGGGAACAGATAGAAGCCACCGTAAGGGGAGGTGCAGACCTTATCCATTACGATGTGATGGACGGACATTTTGTTCCCAATATAACCGCGGGCTATGAGATTTTATCCCATATAAGGAAGAGAGTCTCCCTTCCCATAGATGCCCACCTGATGATAGAAAACCCCGATAAATATATACCTAAGTTCGTTGAAGCGGGTGCAAACTGGATAAGCGTTCATATAGAAAATAACCCCCACATACATAGAACGATTCAGTTGATTAAAGAACTCGGGGCAAAGGCGGGGGTTGTTATAAATCCGGGAACGTCCCTCTCCCTTATAGAGGAAATTCTCCATTATGCTGATTACGTTCTTCTCATGTCCGTAAACCCCGGTTTCAGCGGTCAAACGTTTATAGAACGCTCCCTGGAAAGGCTCAGAATTTTAAAGGAAATGAGGGATGCTATAAATCCTGATTGTCTAATAGAAATAGACGGAGGTATAAAGGAAAGCAATATAAAAGATGTGGTTCTTGCGGGTGCGGACGTTGTCGTTGTAGGTTCGGGCATATTCTCCGCAAAGGATATAGAAGCCCAAACGAGGAAACTAAAAAACCTTATGCTGGAGGCTGTTTCCGTTTAACGCCTTATCGGTATCTCTATCTCTTCCTTAAAGAATATATTGAACCTGAGGAATATCTGGGATAGATACTTCCCTTTGTCGGAATAATAACGTCTGCTGTAGGAAACGGTTAATTTCCAGCAAGGGCCTTTAAATCCTATATTTATTCCCCTTGACAGTTCCCTTTTCTCTATACGGTCGTAGTTGGCGGTCAAGCCTAAGATTAATCTATCACCTTCGTAACTTAGATATCCCGAAAGCTGGTCTAAGGTTTTTTTTCTTTTACTGTTCTTAAAAAGGGTGTTTGAAGCACCTAAATTAAACTTCCATATCTGGAGGTTTATCCCGGTTACGCTTCTTGCCCAAATGCCCAAGTTAAAGTCGTAAACACCGTCGTTCCATATCTTAAGATTTTCAAGGGGATAAACGGAAACGTTGTAGTAAAAGGGCAGAAGCTTTTTATTTATAAGCTCCCCGTCCGTGGGAAACCTGTAGGAGCCCAGAAGGTTGTATCCCGTGTTCATATAAAGGGAGAGAAGTTCCCTCTTTCTTTTTAGCTTACCTATTAGGATGAGGCTTGCGTTGTTTTCTTTCACTATCTCATCCTGATAATCGTAAACCTCAACGGTATAATTTTCGGGAGAGTAGTTGTATGCAAGCTCAAAGAAGTTTTCCATCTTAAATCCCTTATACTTGACGGAAAAATACTGGGGAATGGTGTGCTTAAATCTGTAAGTATTTATGAATTTTCTCCCTTTATCGTCGGGATAGTAATGGTTTATCAAAGTAAGCGAGGAATAATTTCTTATGCCGAAAATCTCAAAATACCTACCCACGAAGGGATTCAAAATGATTCTCCGGTAACTTCCGTCCTTATTTCTATAAAAATTCGTGTAGGAAAAATCGGAGGAAAAGTCAAATCCCTTTAAGTTCAGGGGTTTTAAAAATAGATTGATTTCGGGAAGCAGTTGGATTGCGTTGTTTTTCTCGGAAGTTAAATCCCTGTATCGTGCAAGCTTCATATAAGTTCTGAAAAATCTTCCTTCATGCTCGTAAGTTATTGAGCTAACCGTATAGGGCTTGACCTTTTCTTTTTCCTTGAGGGATATATCCTCGTAAAAATACGGGTCGGAAACCTCTTCTATTTTTATCCTTAGATTGTTAAATCTATGCTTGAGAGCAAAGCTATACCTGTTTCTCCTGTGCATATTTCTCCCTTCCCACCACGTTCCCCTTTCTTTATCCTCCCTGTAAAATGAAAAGAATGCTTTAAGAATACTTTCCTTCGTAAATGCCTGCCTGTATTCAATACCGACTCCCTTCATCTGGTCTTTTCTGTAATCAAAGTAAAGGGTCATATCTTTGTCCCTGCTGATAGCCCAGAAGAAGGGCTGTATATAAAAAAAGTCCGAGTAGTTCGTTGAACCTAAGGTAGGAAATAGGAAGCCCGTCTTTCTGCCACCCAGGGGAAAGGAAAAAACGGGAAAGTAAAATATAGGAACCCTGAAGAACTTAAGTGTGTTATGGATAACTGTTGCCCTGTATTTCCCCACTTTTGCCCTGAAGATGCAAAGGTATAGCTCCTTCTTATCCAAAGGGCAGGTGGTTAACTCAGCATTATACACCTTAAAGGTTTCCCTGTTTAGCTGTTCAACCTTTTCAGCCCGAAAGTTAAACTCTCTGAACTTTCCCTTTGCGTTCAGAAAGTATCCCTTATCTTCTTTAAGGTTTAAATACGCAAAACTTCCCTCAACATGCAGGTTTCTCTTTTGATTTTTTATAACGATGTTTCCCTCCGCAAAAACCTTTTTCTCTCCCCTTATAAACTCTATCCTATCCGCTTTTACATACCAGTCTCCGTAAAAGAGCTCCGCATTCCCTTCCGCTATTATCTTTTTTCCGACTATGGTAAGTTTTTCCGATAAAACCTCTATTTCCTTCGGAAATAAAAAACCGATTAAAAGCAGAAAAACTAAGAGGAGAGCCACCTTTCAAGCTCTTTCATTAACTCCGTGAGACCGTTAAAAACGTGGTCGGGTTTGAAATTCGCTTTTTTTAGCTCATCCTCTTTATACTTTCCGGTTGTCATAAAAATCGTTCCTATTCCGAGTTCCTTCGCACCCATGAGGTCGGTGTATATATCGTCGCTAATCAGGTAAACCCTTTCTCTTGGAAGTCCTTTTAATGCGAGCTCTATAAACTCCTTTGAGGGTTTCCCGAGGTTCGGAATCTCCTCTTCGTAATTCGTTGCGTGCCTGAGCATCTCCGCATAAGAACCCGCACCGGGGAAGTAAAGCCCGTCGCTGTCCTTCACTATCTTACTTTTGTTTACGGGTATTATCTTTGCCTTCTCAAGGAAAACGGCGGAGGTCGCTTTCTTTATCTTTTCAAACTCAATCGTTTTATCCTGCCCTATGACTACACCCTCAACCTTGTAGTCATCTTTTACCTCAAATCCTTTGGATTTCAGGAAATCTTTTAACATCTCGGTTCCTATCACGAATATTTTTCTTATGCCTATCTTCTTAAGGTAATCGGGAAGAACCGCAACGGGTGAGATGAACTCCTCTTCCTTTAAGTTAAGCCCTTTTTCCTTCAGCTTTTCCACAATAAGGGAAGGGGGACGGGTTGAGTTGTTGGAGACAACCCTGAAGGGTATATTTTTCTCCCTCAGGAAGTTTAAAAAATCTTTCGCATCCTCAAAGGGGTCAAGTTCCTTGTTCTTTGTAAGAACGCCGTCCATATCTATAAGAAGCGTAAACATGAGTTATATATTATCTTCATTTTTTCGGTGAATTAACACTAACCCCGAAGTAGATTAAAGAGGTATGAAAAAGAGCTTTAAAGTTTCGGGAATGTCTTGCGTAAACTGTGCGAGGAATATAGAGATAGCTCTTAAAAAAACCGAAGGGATAAAGAGGGTTGATGTGTCATTTGAGCTCGGAAGGGTTTACGTAGAGTGGGACGAAAATATATTATCCGAGGAGGAGATTATCACAAAGATAAGGGAGCTCGGATACAGGGTTGAAGAAAAAAAGAGCAATACCGAGCTTTACCTTCTGCTTTTGAGTTTATTCGCTTCTGCGGGAATAAGCCTTTCTATGCTCTTTAAATTTCCCCTTGAGATTTCCCTCTTTCTTTCTACGCTTGTTCAGTTCACCGCGGGGCTAAAGTTCTACAGGGGAGCTTTTTCTTCCCTTAAACAGGGTGTGGGGAGTATGGACACCCTCGTTGCCCTGGGAACTACGGGGGCTTACATTTACAGCATTCTCGCTTACCTGGGATTCTTGAAAACAACTCCCTTTTTTGAAACGAACGCCTTTTTAATAACCTTTGTGAGACTCGGTAAGTTTATAGAAGAAAAAGCAAGGGAAAGGGCTACATCGGGTCTGAAAAAACTCCTTACAGCTTCCCTCGGGAAGGTTAGAGTTGTTGAGGAAAACGGAGAGACGGAGAAGAACGTCCTTGAGGTTATGAGAGGGGAGAAGGTTGTATACAGAAAGGGAGACCAGATTCTCCTTGACGGGATAGTTCTTGAAGGAGAGGCTCTCGTAAACGAGTCCGTTTTAACGGGTGAAAGCACACCCGTTTTGAAGAAAAAGGGAGATGAGGTTTTATCGGGCTCAATCGTTGAAGAGGGTTTCATCATAACGGAGGTTAAAAAGAGCTTTGAAAGTTCTTTTATAAACAAGATTAGAAATCTCGTTGAGGAAGCTCTGAAGGAAAAACCCCGTATACAGAGAGTTTCCGATAAGGTAGCCCATTACTTCGTTTTATTTGTCGTTATCCTGTCAGCTGTTGTCTTTACCCTGTGGTATCACAATACGGGGGAGATAGAGAAGGCTGTTCGGTTCTCCCTTGCGGTTCTGGTTGTTTCATGCCCCTGTGCCTTCGGGATAGCGGTTCCCCTTGCGGTTTCCGTAGGTATTTTTAAGGCATTGAAAAAAGGCATAATCCTTAAAAGGAGTTCCGTTTTTGAGGTTTTCCCGAAGGTTGACACGGTTGTATTTGATAAGACGGGGACGCTCACGGAAGGAAAGTTCAAGGTTGAAAAGGTTGAGGTTTACGAGGATAAAGCCCTTGATATAGCCTACAGCCTTGAGGAGTTCTCAAACCATCCCGTGGCAAAGGCTATCAGGGATTTTCTCAAGGATAAGGTAAAGGAAAGAGTAAAGCTGGAAAACTGCAGGGAAATTCTCGGTGTAGGTGTTGAGTGCGGAGAGTATAAGATAACGAAGGGTGATGAGTTCGGAATATCCTCAAACGGGTATAATACCGTTGCTCTCGTAAAGAAGAACAAGCCCCTGGCGGTATTCTATCTCAGGGACAAAGTGAGGGAGGAAAGTAAAGAGGTTGTGGATAAGCTAAGGTCTTTCGGTCTTGAGATACTGCTTCTTACGGGGGACAAGAGGGAAAAAGCCCAAAGTCTTGCAAGGGAGCTCGGCATAGAAAAGGTTATCTCAGACGTGAAGCCAAACGAAAAGCTTACGGTGATTGAAGAACTTCAAAAAGAAGGCAGGGTCGTGTGCATGGTCGGAGACGGGGTCAATGACGCTCCCGCACTTGCGAGGGCGGATGTAGGTGTTGCGGTTTCGGAGGGGTCGGATATGGCAAAAATCTCGGGAGATGTGATAATTCACAAACTGGGTTCCTTACCATTGGCTTACGAGCTTTCAAGAAAGGTTTACGGTAAGATAAAGGAAAACCTTTTCTGGGCTTTAATATACAACACATTATTTATACCTATCGCCTCGGGAATCTTTTACCATAAAGGTATATACCTAAAGCCCGAGTATGCGGGGCTTTTAATGGCCTTATCGTCGGTGAGCGTTGTTCTGAACACCTTAAGACTTATGAGGTGATAGATATCTGTTGAAGGTTTCCCTGAGGGTGTTCATGCTCTTCAGAAGCTTTTCCTTAAACTGCTGTTCGTTCATACCGACGGAAAGACTGAGAATAGGTATGTCTTCCTCCTTTATTACGGATACACCCCTTTCTTTGATAAGCCTGAGGTGGGTCTCAACGAGCCTTAAGAACATAAAGCTCTCGTAAGCATCTTTAAGGTCATCGTATCTTTCCATCAGAATCTCAAAACCCCTTATCATGGAGCTTTCCCTTATTCTTTCCTTTATCAGGAGGTATTGAACAAGGAACTCACCGTCAACTATTCCCCCCCTTCCGAGCTTTATATCTATAAGGTTTCTTCCCTTTTTTGAAGCTCTTTCCAGCTTCATCCTCATATCGTAAACTTCCCTTCTTTCTTTTTCCCCCCACGGCTTGTTAAATAGGAAGTCCTCTATAAGTTCTTCAAAGCTATTTATAAGCTCTTTGTTTCCTTTAATCGCCCTCGCCCTTGTCCATGCAAGTCTTTCCCACGTTCTTGCTTCTTTCTCAAAGTAGTTTTTGTAAAACTCATACGTCGGAACGAGCTCTCCCTTACTCCCCATAGGTCTAAGTCTGAAATCAACGCTGTAAAGGTATCCTTCTTGGGTGTGTGCGGTTAAGAATGCGACGAGCTTTTTCGCCTTTTGGTGAACTTCCTCCTTTTCTTCCTGATTTTTTACACAGAAAACAAGGTCAAGGTCTGAGCCGAAGCTCAGCTCCATGCTTCCGAGCTTTCCGAGGGCGTAAAGCACAGCGGTGTTTTCCGAAAGACCCACATCCCTCCAAAGG
This sequence comes from uncultured Aquifex sp., assembly GCA_964425585.1. Lineage (GTDB taxonomy): Bacteria > Aquificota > Aquificia > Aquificales > Aquificaceae > Aquifex. The sequence continues at coordinate 17,223 of CAYRMG010000015.1, forward strand.
TTCTCAAGTATGAACTCCGCAAGGAGTGAAAGGGAGTAAAGTAGCTTTTTGAGCTTCGTATATTTATCCTCATCACTGAGAAGGTATAAAAGCCCTATCCTAACCTCCCATACGTTTTTAAACCTTCTGTATAGATTTTCCGGAGATAGTTTTAAGGTTTCCCTGTATTTATTGAACTCCTTTTCAAAATCCTCAACACTCGGAAAGGTTCTGTAGAGTGTAAGAGCGTCTTCAACAAGGTCGGGGTTTCTGGCTATTATGTTGGAAAGATAACCCGAAAGGGAGAATACCTTAAAGAGCTTTTCAAGGAATTCCTCTCTCTTGTCTTCGGAAAGTATTACCCTCCTTCCCGTGGGGTTCAGGAAGAACTTAAAGAAGTTCTTTACCGTTTCATCGGGAATCGGCGTTTTCTTTGAAAGTTCAATTATCTTGGGAATGAGCTTTATGTAAGCCTTCTTTTCCTTTTCGGTGAACTTTACGTTTTCGGAGCCGTAGAGGGGTTCTATAAGCGTGAGAAATGTTCTTCTCGGATACTTAAAGCCTTCCCTCTTTAGTATCTCTTCCCCCCACGATGTGTCTTCGGATATAACCGCTTCTTGAATTTCCTCGTATTCCTCTTCTTTTTCTTCGGGAAGTATTCCCTCAAAAATACTCTTTACAACGCTTCTGTGCCTTCTTAGTTCTTTTTCAAACTCATCGGCGGTATTGTATCCGAGATACCGAGCTATCAGCTCTTTTTCCTGTTCTTTTAAAACCTGCGTTTGGAGACATTCCCTTAGCTGTATTCTGTGCTCAAGCTTTCTTAGGAAAGTGTATGCCTCTTCAAGGTTTCTTGCCTCCTCGGAGGAAAAAACGCCTTTTTGCATGAGCTTGTATATAGCCCTGTAGGTGTTTCTTTCCCTGAGAATGGGTGATTTTGAACCGAGAAGTATAACAAGGGATTGAACGCTGAACTCAACCTCCCTTATTCCTCCTTCCCCGGTTTTTACGTTGTATCCCTTTATGAACTTCTTTTTTGACTCAGCTTCAACCCTCTTTTTCATGAGCTTTATCTCTTCTATCACCTTGTAGTCGGAGGGGGAAAATACGAAGGGTATTACAACCTCCTTCGTAAATCTGTCCGCAAGCTCCTTGTCCCCGGCTACATACCTCGCTCTCAGGAGGGCAAACCTCTCCCATATCCTCCCGTAGCTTTCGTAGTAAAGTTCAGCACTTCTGAGGGACATAGAGAGGGGGCCCGACTTTCCGAAGGGTCTTAGGTCAAGGTCTACTATGTAGGGAACACCTTCGGGTGTTTGAGCGGTAAGGAGCTTTACAACCTTCTGAAAAAGCTTTGAAAAGAACTCGTTAAGGCTCAGCCTTCCCGCAAGTCCTTTATCCGAAGAGTGAAGAAATAAAAGGTCTATGTCCGAGTAGTAGTTTAGTTCCTCGCTTCCGAGCTTTCCTAAGCCTATAACCGTAGCGGTTGCGGGTCTTCCGTTTTCTTCTTTCGGTTCTCCGTATTTCTGAACGCTATCTTCCCACGCTCTTTTCAGTGATACTTCCACAAGGGCATCGGGAAGGTATGAGTATTCTCTGAGTATATCTTCATAGGAGGCTGTTCCGAGAAGTTCCTTTGAGAATATCCTCATAAGCTCCCTGTGTCTGTAGAAAGCAAGCTTTTCTGAAAACTTTTCATCTTCGTAAACTCCCGAAACAAGACTTTCCAGTTCCCTCAGATAATCTTCCTTTTCCTTTGTGAGATACCAAAGGTTCGGGATAGTGTTTTGAAACTCGGTGGGGTGCTTTAGAAGGAATTTTCTCAGACATCTTGACTGTTCAAGAATCATGAGAAGAAGCGTAAAGCGCCTTTCATTCAGGTAATTTAGAAGGCTTCGGGGCTCGGGGTGGTTCTTTAGAAGCTCTTCAAAGAAGGATAAGGTTCTATCAATATCCTTTATAAAGGGTTTTGCAGCGTTAATCCAGGAGGAGGGAACGGACATCTAAGGACCTATGGTTAATTTGGTTCCCTTTGAGGGGGGAACGTGCTTTAAAAGGTTAAGGGAGAAGTTAAGATTGTCATAAAGGGTGATTGAGTAGTTATCCCAAAATACGCACGTTCCTGCAAGGCAGAAGTATCCGCCGCTCGGAGGTGCAATCTGCTCCGCTATGAGAAGGGTATAAAAATCCATATTTGATTTTGCGGTATCCTCCGCCCTTACAACTATCTTCGTGTCGGGCATTATGGGTTTTATGGAAGCGGTGCAGGCAAGAACTATTTTCTCAACGTTTACTTCGTTTTTATCGTTCTTGTTATACCTTCTTATCTTTGAAGTGACGACAAAATACTTATCTCCGTTGTGATTGTTTACCTCATCCGTAACCTCGTCGGGATTCAGCTCCATTCCGAAGGCTCTTGCAAGCGTGTTGCACGTATCCGCTATCTTATCCTCGTTTTTGTAATATCCCGCAAGGATAACCTTTTTCCCGTCTTTCCAGACCCATCTCTCTACGTCCTTTACTTCCTTCTCAGTAAAAGGAATCTCGGGATAATTAAAAACTATCACGTCATACTTGTTCAGACTTTCCCAATCGTCCACCTCATCTATCTCAATTCCCGCCTTTTCCGCTTCCCTCTGGAGTATGGAAAAGTAGTAGTAATCCGTAACGGTGAACTCCTGGTGTGTTATATCCCATCCTACTTTAACGCCCATGCTTTATAATTTTAACCCCTCAACCTTCATATAGGGCTTCCTCATTATCCTGCCTAAGCGGACACCGGGGTCAAAGGGCTGGAACTCCTCATAAGCGTTCGGAACAAACACAACCCCGTCCGCTACGTTCTCGTTTATCTGAACCTTCAGACTTGCATCTCCCAGCTTGAGAACCTCACCGATTTTTTCAAAGGTTTTTGAGTTCACCTGTGCAAACTGCTCCCTCTCTATGGCGTGGGTCCAGGGATTCCAATGACCGAGCTCCTCAACGAGCGTATTATCACAAACAAGCCATAAATCCCCTTTTTCCTCCTCTTCCCGCTCCGTAATCTCGTAATCTTTTATATCCTTCATTTTTAGCGGAACTCCTCCTTCCTTCTGTTTTAACTCCTCAAGGTCAACCCCGTATTCTTCAAGGAAGTCTTTTAAGCTGTAGCTTTCTTCAAAAAACTCATGGGGATTGGGAAAAGGAGCCTTAAGAATACGCGGAGAGTAGGTTAAGAATCCGAATCCCTTTCCTATGAACTCCCTTTCGCAGAAAAGGGTTCTCGGAAGAACCAGAAGGCTGTTATTTGCGGTAATGGTAGGAAAGTATGCAAAGTTTACCACCTTTTTATCCTTCAAAAGGCTTATTTTCTCCTCAGGAAGGTATATAAAGGGATTTCCGAAGAGTATTAACGTATCAAACTCATCAAGCCTTTCTATGAACTCCTTCAAGCTCTTGTGGGGAAAAGGGGTGATGTTTCCCACGAAAGAGTAATCCGCTCCGAACTCCTCCCTTATCTTCTTGACCGCCTTAAGAACCTCGGTCTTGAAGGGACTTTTTAAAAGGGTATCTCCGACAATTATGACCGTCTCCCTTCCGAAGAATTTAAGAAAGTTTGAAATTCTCTCTTCGTAATTTCCCTCCGATATCGCCCGAAGAATATTGACGGTCTCTTCGGGATTAGTTAAAACTTTCTCGGTTGATTTTTGAAAAACCGTTGTGTAGCGACTTCCCGCCGCAAAAATAAAGGCATCTTTCTCAAAGGCGTCAACTATCCAGCGGGTAAGCATAACCTCGGAAAAGGTTGGTTCAGCTTCAAATAGGAGAAGGGCTTTCTTTTCAACCCACTCTTGAGCCCTTATACTCGTCTGGAGAAAGGGGAGATAAACCGAGTCTGTAAAAACCTCTTCGGTTATGCTCCTCGCTATGAGATACTCCTCAACTCCCGAGAATCTATCAAAGAAAAAGGCAACTTTCCCCTTTATAAATTCCCTTAGGAGATTTTTCGCCTCATCAAGGCTTACTTCCCTGAACCGTTCACCCTCTCTTAAAAAAGGCTTTGTTATCCTTAATGGATTTTGGGGTATTTCCTGTATATACGTTATGCCTTTGGTGCAAAAACTTCCTATGCCGTTCGGGTCGTGGGGATGCCCGTAAAGGTCTACGAGTTCATCTCCCTTAAGGTAAGCTATATAACCGCACGATGCGGAACATCCGCCACAAACGCCGCACAGGGCTTTATCAAACTCCTTGACCGTGAGAGGTTTAGATGTGGGAGTTAACGGCACTCAAACCTCCTTATCATCAAGGTTTACAAGACAGGGAAGCTCTTTGCCCGCAAGAAGTTCCAGGAAGGCACCTCCTCCCGTTGAAACAAAGTCAAGGGCGTGATAAACGCCCGCTTTGTGTATGGCGTGGTCTGTATCCCCTCCTCCCGCAATCGTAAGCGCGGGGGACTGGGCAAGGAGCTTTGCAAGCTCTATGGTTCCGTGTTTGAACTTGTCTATCTCAAAAACCCCCATGGGTCCGTTCCAGACTATAGTCTGAGCATCGGAGAGTATTTCTTTGAGAAGCTCAACGGAAACGGGACCTATATCAAGACCCATCCATCCGTCGGGAATTTCTTGCCAAGGAACGACCTTTGTGGGTGTGTTCTCGGAAACTTCCATTCCTATCACGAAATCAACGGGAAGGTAAAGCTTTATATCAAGTTTCTTGGCAACGTCTATTAAATCCCTTGCAACATCCTCAAGTTCTTCCTCAACGAGGGAGCTTCCGACCTTGTATCCCATTGCTTTTAAAAAGGTGAAGGCCATAGCTCCGCCTATAAATAGCTTATCAACCCTCCTTATGAGGTTCTTAATCACCTCAAGCTTTGAGGATACCTTTGCTCCTCCCAGAATCGCCACAACGGGTCTTTGGGGAGAGACCATCGCCTTCTCAAAGTAGTTTATCTCCTTTTCAAGTAGAAAGCCCATAACCGCAGGCTTTAAAAACTTAGGAACGAGGTAAACACTTGCATGTTTCCTGTGGCAGGTTCCGAAAGCGTCCGCTACGTAAACCTCACCTAAACTTGCAAGCTCCCTTGCAAAACCCTCATCACACTCGGTTTCTTCCTTATGAAACCTTAAGTTCTCAAGGAGAACTATATCCCCATCCTTCATAGAAAAAACAATTTTTTTAACTTCTTCTCCTATGCAGTCGGGTGCGAGCTTTACTTCTTTACCTACGTATCTTGAAAGCCTTTTTGCCACGGGGGCAAGACTGTATTTCGGGTCCCGATTCTTCGGCCTTCCTAAGTGGGACATTAAGATGACCTTTGCGTTTGCATCAAGCAGGTATTCAACGGTAGGAAGGGAAGCCCTTATCCTTGTGTCGTCCACTATGTTCCCCTGGTCGTCTATGGGAACGTTGTAATCAACCCTTACGAGAACCCTCTTTCCCTTTACATCAATGTCCCTCAGCGTTTTTTTTCGCAGCATTACGCCCTCCGCGGATTTAATGGGGAAGTAATTATTATCTTAACAGGTGTGGCAAAAGAAAAGAAAAGAAGGCTTTACTTGTAATACTTCTTACTTATCTGTGCCCTTTCTTCCCTGCAGTTCACATCCTCCCTCTCTATATACTCCTTCTGCTTTTGAATTGCTTCTTCTCCCGTAACGAGGTCTTTAAGGTCCCTTTCAAGGTTTGCGGGTTTTAACTTCGCTATCCATCCCTCGCCGTAAGGGTCCTCGTTTATGAGGTCCGGTTTGTCAAAGAGCTTTTCGTTCCTTTCAACAACCTCACCTTCTATATCCGCCGGAACGGGTCCCGCCCACTTTCCGCTCTCAAGACTTGCAACGGGTTTTCCCTTTTTTATGTATTTCCCGGGGGCTTTAATCCTTATGTTTATTATTTTTCCCGCCCTTGCCTGACCTATATCCGTAACGCCTACCGTTACCGTTCCGTCCTCGTTTACCCTAAACCAAACTTGGTTCTCAATGTCATAATAAAGTTCCGCGGGTATTACACAACCCCTGTATTCCTCAGCTTTTGCCATCTTCACACCTCCACAAAATTTTACAGGAATTCTCCAAAAGAGATACAAGTTCGTAAGCCCTAAAAAGGCTATTTTCCAGACAGAAAACCCCGTGCCCCTTAATAACCGCTATTTTGTAAGTTTTAAAACTTTCCTTCAAGGCTTGTGATAACTCTTCGCTTGCGGAGGGATTTCTTAGGGAAAGAACGGGAACACTTCCGAGAGCTTCCCTTCCTTCCGAATCAAGGGGGATTATTTTATCCCTTTTTAAGGAAACACAGAGCGTATAGGGTGCATGAACGTGAAGGAGGGAAGTGTAAGAAAACTCTCCGAGAATATCCCTGTAAACCTTCAACTCGGACGATGCTCTACTATCAAGGGGACTTTTTTCCTCAAGGGGAACGGATATTATATCTTCTTCGGATAAGCTAAGAAGATTTGAGCCCGTTCGGGTTATAAATAGCCTTTTCCCCCTTTTCCTTCCCATATTTCCCGTGTAGGAGTAAGTTAGGTGTTCCTTTGAAAGCATCTCGGATGTAAGAAGGAAATCCTTTATGATGTGCTCCATCAAAGTAAGGATATTACAAAGGAATTTATAGCGAGCTAAAGAATTTCTTATAAATTGTAAAAGGAAGTTAATAATGTTTTTATGGAGCTTCTGAAGGTTGAAAAACTTAATCTATGGTATAGGGATAAAAAAGTTCTCCACGACGTTAGCTTTTCCGTAAAGAGGGGGGAGATATTATGTATAGTCGGAGAAAGCGGCTCCGGGAAAAGTTCTATCTTTTATGCAATTATGAAGCTTCTTCCCTCCTATGCCAAGGTTGAGGGGAGGATAGTTTTTAAAGGAAAAAACCTTCTTGAGCTGAGTGAAAAGGAAATGAGGAATATAAGGGGAAAAGAAATAGGTATGGTTTTTCAGGAACCTTCTCTTTATCTTGACCCGCTTTTTACGGTTGGTAGCCAGATTATGGAGGCATACACGGAGCATTTCGGAAGGAAAAATGCATACGAAAGAACAATAAAAGCGATGATAAAAGCAGGTATTCCCGAACCCGAGGAGAAGTTTCGCATGTATCCCCATCAGCTTTCGGGGGGGTTGAAACAGCGGGTATGCATAGCCGCAGCGGTTGTATGCGACCCCCTTTTGCTCCTTGCGGACGAGCCTACAACTGCACTTGACGTTTCCCTCCAGAAGCGTATTCTCCACCTTTTCAGAAAGTTCAAAAATGAGGGGAAGGGTGTTGTTATAATAACCCACGATTTCGGAGTGGTGGCGGAGGTCGGAGACAGGGTAATAGTTCTTAAAGAGGGAACTGTAGTTGAGGAGGGAAATGTATTCAGTATATTTGATAACCCTAAACACGAATACACGAAAAGACTCCTGAGGGCTTTGTGATGTTTGATAGCCTCATATGGCTAAAAGAAACCGATTCAACTCAAAATAGGTTAAAAGAATGGAATCTTCCTTACGGAACCGTTATAGTTGCGGACAGACAAACAAAAGGCAGAGGGAGAAAGGGAAGAAAATGGGTATCCCAAGAGGGCGGTTTATATTTTAGCTTTTTGCTTGACCCGAAAAGGTATAAAGAATTAATACAACTTCCCTTAATCCTCGGTTATGCACTTTCCAGAGCTCTTGAAGGTTTGAGCGGAGTTTCCTTTAAACTGAAGTGGCCGAACGATGTTTATTCGGAGAATAAAAAAGTCTCGGGAATACTGTGCGAACTTTACCGAGAAAAGCTGATAGTAGGTATAGGCGTTAACCTGAACCAGAAAAGCATCCCCGAGGAGATAAAGGAAAGGGCAACGTCCCTTTACATCATAACGGGCAGGGAAATTAACAGAAAAGAAGCCCTCCTTAAAATTCTCGGAAATATATCCGAAAATCTAAAAGCATTTGAAGAGAAAGGTTTTAAAGCTTTCAAAGAAAAGATTGAGGAAAAACTTCTTTACATTAACGAAGAGGTTATTCTCCTTGATGAAGAGAAAAGCTTTCGCGGTAAGTTCATAGGACTTTCCCAAAGGGGAGGAGCCCTAATCTATACCGATGAGGGCATCAGGGAGTTTCTATCGGGTGATTTGAGCTTAAGGAAGGTCTGAGCTCAAGCTCCATAAGGAGTGCGTTCTCTCCGTCGGAGTAATAGCCCTTTCTTTCCCTGATAACTTTGAAACCCATATCCTTGTAAAGGTTTATAGCCCTTATGTTGCTCTTTCTTACATCAAGGAGAACTTTGTTAACCCTGTTTCCGAGTGATTTAATCGCCTCTCTTAAAAGAAGTTTCCCGTATCCCTTCCCTCTGTATTTTTTGTCAATCGCAAAGGTCATAACCGTTGCCTCATCCTTTATTACCCACAATATTACAAAGCCTATTATCTTTCCCTCCTCCTCAAGGACGAACTTCCGCGAGTGTTTATTCTCAAATTCCTTTTCAAAGGAAAACTTGCTCCAGGCATCCGTTGTAAAGCTTTCCTTATTTATCCTGTAAACTTCATCAATATCCTCCCTTTTCATCTCCCTCACCTTAGCCATACTGTTAAGATTATCTTATGCTGGGAGTTATAGGCGGAAGCGGTCTTTATAAGCTTCCCGGGCTTAAAGTTATTGAGGAAAAAGAGGTAAACACACCCTTCGGAACTCCCTCATCCCCCCTGATAATAGGTGAGATAAAGGGAAGAAAGGTTATCTTTCTTGCAAGACACGGGAAAAAACACTCTTACCCTCCCCATCTTGTTCCCTACAGGGCTAACCTTTGGGCTCTCAGGGAAGCAGGAGTAAAAAGGGTTCTCGGAATATTTGCCGTCGGAGGCATAAACAAGCTCCTCCTTCCCGGGGATTTCGTAATTATCCATGACTTTATAGACTTCACGAAAACAAGAAAATCAACCTTTTACGAAGGGATTTACTCACCCGACGTTGAGGGAGAAGATAAAGTCGCAAAACTTATAAGGGAAAAGAAAGTAGTCCACATAGATGTATCCTCTCCCTACTGCCCGGAGATGAGAAAAATCCTTTCGGATGTTCTGAAGGAAAAGGGGTTGAGATATCACGATAAAGGGGTTTATGCCTGCACGGAAGGGCCCAGATTTGAAACACCTTCAGAGATAAGAATGCTTGAAAGGCTGGGGGCTGATGTTGTCGGTATGACGGGATACCCGGAGGTTGTCCTTGCGAGAGAACTTACAATGTGCTACGCAGGACTGTGTATAGTTGCAAACCCCGCGGCCGGAATAGCGGGATACAGGCTCACAAGCGACGAGGTAATAAGTTTAATGAAAGAAAAGGAAGAACAGGTGAGGGAAGTTTTAGTATCCTTTATAGAAAGGATGCCCGAGGAAAGAGGATGCGAGTGTAAAAACGTTCTGGAGGGTGCGGAAGTATGAATATTGAGAGCCTTCTTCAAAACGAAGCGATAAAGGAGTTCGGGGCAGGTGTTCTTATAGGTTTTACCTTAGGTTACACTTTCAAACACGTATTTAAATTTTTTGTTTTACTTCTCGGGCTCTATCTGATAGGTCTTATCTATCTGAGCAATAAAGGGGTTGTTCAGGTTGATTGGCAAAGTCTTCAGTCCTGGGTGAACTACCTCTTTCAGGGATTTAAAAACTTCATGGAAAGTATTAAAGCTCCCGTTGCTTCCTTAGGCGGGTTTACGGTAGGTTTTGCCCTCGGTATGAAGTTTTAATCTTCGTATTCTTTTCCGTATTTTCTGTAAAGGTATAAAATCCTCATTATAAGCGATATAAGGGTTAAAAAGGCTATTAGCTTTATACCGAAGCCTAGTCCGAGGGGGAAATGAAATCTTTCAAGAATAGAAAAGAGTATGAGGGTTATATGCGTCTCGGGTCTTCCGAAAAATCCTACACCCTCAAGCGGGTCAATTATTTTACCCTTTTGCCTATCCGCGTATCCTATCTCCGCGTATGCAACGGGTTTTATGAATGAGTGAAGCATTGAGAGGGTTATAGCGGTAATCGCCACAAAGGGTGAGGCAAAGGCAAACCCGACAGCTCCTAAAACGAAACCATCAACCCATTTGTCTGATATCCAGTCAAATACTGCACCGAACCTCGTCGTTTTTCCCGTAGTTCTTGCTACAACTCCGTCAAGGAGGTCAAATAAGCCCGAGAGGGCTAAGAATAAAGCTCCGCTCAAAACCTTATGGTGGAAGTAAAAGTATGCGGAAACACTACCGAGAAACAGGGATATAAGGGTTATGAAGTTGGGGGGAAAACCCGCCCTTGCGAGACTTTCACCGAGAGGGTAATAAAGCTTCTTTAAACTTTCCCTTTTGCTCGTTAGATTCATTTAAGCTCCTTCTTTCCGAGCCAGGGCATCATTTTCCTCAGTTCTTCGCCCACCTTTTCTATAAGGTGATTTCTATCTCTCTCAAGGAGTGCATGGTATACGGGTCTGCCCGCTTTGTTCTCAAGAATCCACTCCCTTGCAAACTCTCCTTTTTGAATTTCCTTCAGCGTTTTTTCCATAACGGGTTTTACGGCTTCGTATATTCTCTCACCCCTCGTTACATCTCCGTATTTTGCGGTGTCGGAAATTGAGTATCTCATTCCCGAAATCCCGTGTTCGTATATGAGGTCTACTATGAGTTTAAGCTCGTGCAGGCACTCAAAGTATGCAACTTCCGGTTGATATCCTGCGTTCACCAAAGTTTCAAATCCCGCCTTTATCAGAGCTGTAACCCCACCGCATAGAACCATCTGTTCACCGAAAAGGTCGGTTTCCGTCTCCTCTTTAAAGGTTGTTTCTATAACTCCTGCCCTCGTAGCACCTATCCCTTTTGCGTAAGCAAGGGCTTTCTCCTTACAGGTTCCGGAAGCATCCTGATGTATAGCGACAAGTGCGGGAACACCCTTTCCTTCCGTATACATCCATCTGACCAAGTGTCCCGGACCCTTTGGTGCTACCATAAATACATCAACATCCGAAGGTGGAACAATCTGCCTGAAGTGTATGTTAAATCCGTGAGCGAAAGCTAAAGTTTTCGTTGAATTAAGGTGGGGTTTTACTTCCTCCTCGTAAACTTTGGGTTGAACCGTATCGGGAATAAGGAACATAATTATATCCGCCTTCTTTGCGGCTTCCGAGGGCGTATAAACCTCAAAGCCATCCTCTTGGGCTTTTTTCCTTGACCTGCTACCCTCGTGAAGCCCCACAATTACGTTAAGACCGCTGTCCCTCAAGTTAAGAGCGTGGGCGTGTCCCTGACTTCCGTATCCCAGAATGGCTATTACTTTATCCTTTAATATATCAAGACTTGCATCGGAATCGTAGTATATCTTTGCCATTCATTACCTCCTTTCTGGAAAAGTATTATAATAATTATAGGGTAGTGCCCGTAGCTCAGGTGGATAGAGCGCGAGATTCCTAATCTCGAGGTCGCGGGTTCGAGTCCCGCCGGGCACACCA
>CAYRMG010000016.1:0-27316 GCA_964425585.1 uncultured Aquifex sp.
GCTATTCTTAAAAAATACGGACTTCTATAGTTTCAGTTTGTAAATTCAAGTTCTAAGTTAATACTTCCAAATATAATACCTTTGCAAGCGCTCCAAAGGTTTTAAAAGCCTTTAGAACCCTTTCTTTAGCCCTATTCTTATGAAAACTTTTTTCCGCCTTAAATCCTTCTTCTTTAAAACCTTAACTTAGCATCCTCAAACTTGACATTTTCCTCTTCTATCCTCTCTATCTGTCCATATCTCTATTTTCTTATCCCCTTATCTTGGCATTCTCGTAATGGTTATTTTATCTATCTTAATTTATTATTCCCTCAAAGGGAACACTTCTCCGAATAGTATAGAACCTCAAGGAGATAAGATAAGGTATTTTTCATATCTTTTCTGTGGACCACCATATCTATTTGTCCCTTCTCAAGGAGAAACTCCGCTGTCTGGAAACCTTCGGGTAATTTCTGCTTTATGGTTTGTTCAATTACGCGGGGGCCAGCAAAACCTATTAAGGCCTTAGGCTCCGCTATTATCACATCACCTAAGAAAGCAAAGCTGGCGGAAACCCCTCCCATCGTGGGATTTGTAAGAACGCTGATATAAGGAACTCCGCTTTCTTTCAAAAGTCCGACTCCGAATGTAGTTTTTGCCATTTGCATAAGGGAAAGTATTCCCTCCTGCATGCGTGCACCACCCGAAGCTGCAAAGGAGATAAGGGGCGTTTTGGTTTGTGCCGCTCTTTCGCAGGCTCTGAAGAACCTCTCCCCCACAACGGAGCCCATACTTCCCCCTATGAAGTTAAAGTCCATAACCGCAAGTATAACCTTCTTTCCGTTTATATGTCCCTCCGTTATAACGATGGCTTCGGTTAATCCCGTTTCTTCCTGTGCTTTTTTTAACCTATCCTTGTAGCTTTTTGTGTCTTTAAAGTTAAGCGGGTCCGCGGGAAGTATATCTTCATAAAGAAACTCGTGTTCTTCCTCATCAAGTGTAAACTTAATTCTTTCCTTTGCAGTTAACGTAAAGTGATAATCGCAGTTCGGACACACTTTAAGGTTTCTTTCAAGGTCGGGAACGTAAAGCAAGCTCTTACAGTTTGGACACTTGGTCCATAGAACTTCTTCCTTCTTTTTCTTGAAAAATTTTCCGAAAATCTTCATTTACTTTCCTGTTCTCTCTTTAGCTTTTCATACACCGCTACAACGTATCCGAGGAATGCATTTTCGGGTTGAGCACCCACAAATTCCGCGACTCCCCTGTTTATAACTATCTTCGGAACTCCTACAACCTGAAACTGTTCAGCGAGATCCTGATTTTCCGAAGCATCTATAACTTTCGCGGTTATGTAATCGCTGACAAGTGCAAAATCCCAAGACATAATTGCTGCAGCTGGGCAGTATCCGCAAGAAGTTGTAACAAAGACCCATATCTCTATGGGAATATCTATTTCTTTCAGGAGTTCAATGGTTTTTTCCGAAAGCTGGGGCTTTCTTTGGGAGACGTGAAATATACCGTTTATGAGTGTCGTAAACTCAAGCCCTGCGGGAAGTCCTATATACCTGATTCCGTAATCCTTATCTCCCTCTATAACTATAGTCGGAACCCTGTCTATTTTATATTTCTCAACCTCTTCCTTATTTACAAAAGGTGATAGTATATCAAGCTTTATCTTATCCTTTCCTACAGCTTCACCTATAACGTCAACGGTTTCCTTGAGTAGCTCTTCCGCGGTCTGACAGGACTCACACCCTATCGCTTGAGAAAAAAGCTTTATACTTACGGGTTCTTTAAACTCCTTTTGAGCCAAATCCTTTAACTGTGTCCTTACCTCCAGGTTCAGTAGCATTTGCTAACCTCCTTATTAATATCTTATTATTGATGGCGGAATCAACGACACTTGAAAGAAGCTCATACGTTCAGAGCTTCAAAAAGTTAAGGATAGCAAAGCTTATAGACGAAAGACCCGAGTTCAGAAAGCTGAGGAGAAAAAATACCTTCTGGAAGGAAGTAAGCGAGGCTATGGCGGTAAGGGAAAGGATAAAGGACAGACTTATTACCGACCCCTCCCACGTCGTAATAGATGTATGTTCAGGAAAGGGTTTCCTCACAACCCTTGTAGGACTCATGCACCCGAAGAGTAGGGTCATCTCCGTTGATATAGACGATGGAGCGGACAGGGAACACCTGAAGTATTTAAAAAACGTTGAGTTTATAAATATGGACATAATGAGTGAGGATTTTGAGAAGCTCGTGAGGGAAGCGGGCGAGAAGGTAATACTCACGGGCATACATCTGTGCAGGGAACTATCGGAACGGTTTATAGAGATTGTAAACAGGTATGATAACGTAAAGCTGGGAGTGCTTATGCCCTGCTGTGAGGGAAAGTTTCCCAGGGAAAAATACCAGTTTATAATTGACGAGCTCGGAGTTTACGAAGGCTGGTGTTGTTATTTGAAAGACAAATTCTCGGAAGACCTAAAGGTAAAGATAAAAAGGGATAAGAAAGTAATTTCCCCGAAGAATATAGTTATAACTGCGGAAAGAAGATACTAAACTTTCAGGCTTTCAAGAACTTTTAGGTTTTCCATAGCTCTTTTTCTGCTCCCTTCTCTTCTTACCCCTTCAATAAAGTCCTGAACCATCTCCCTCAGCTTATCTCCGTAGAGCCTGCTCCTCTTTATGTTTCCGAAAATTAACTCCTCTTTTGAGAAGTCCATAATTACATCTCCCTTATCCGTTTTTACCACCCATCTTCTTACTTGCCCCGGATAATCCCACGCGACCCTAAGTCTGAAGGGCACTCTTCCCTTCACCTTTCCCAAAAGCTCCCAAACAACTCCGTTTTTCTTTACTTCCTCAACTTCAACTTTTCCGAAAAGATACTGGAGTATATAAAGGTCGTGCCAGGCAAGGTCCCATAGGGGATTTATGTATCCCCTACCCTTATTCAGTCTTTCTATGAATATTTCCCTCGGTTCAACGTCATGGGGAAAGTTCTTTACCGCTTCCGAGTATAGCTCTATCTCCGATATCTCAAGGTTTGGGTTCTGGTATATCTCGGAAAACTCTTTACTCGTTATAGCAGGGGGTTTCTCAAGGAGAACCTTTACACCCCTGTTTAGAAGTTCCTTTGCAACCTTTACGTGCTCCTCGGGATTTACGGCAACTATGGCGTGAGTTATATCCTCTTTTACATCTCCTAAATGGCAGTAAAAGGGGTAATCCTTTCCGATATTTAATTTTTCGGGATTTTTATCGCATAAAACGGGTTTTAGCCCTAACTCTTCAAGCTTCTTGAGATACTTTAACCCCATATTTCCCAAGCCTACAAGGAGTATATGCATAAAGAAGATTTTAAAAAAGGTGGCCGAGCTTATCCTTCTTTACCTGAAGGTAAATTCTGTTATGTTCGTTCGGTTCTATCTTTATAGGAACGCGGTCAACAACCTCAAGACCGAAACCTTCAAGTGCTACTATTTTTCTGGGATTATTCGTCATAAGTTTCATCTTTCTCACACCGAGGTCTCTGAGTATCTGAGCCCCTATTCCGTAATCCCTTAAATCGGGAGGATACCCGAGTTTCTCGTTGGCCTCAACGGTATCGTATCCCTTTTCTTGGAGTTCGTAGGCCTTTATCTTGTTAGCTATACCTATTCCCCTTCCTTCGTGGCCGAGAATGTAGACAAGAACACCCTTACCTTCTTTAGCTATCATCTCAAGAGCTTTTTCAAGCTGAGGTCTGCAATCACACCTGAAGGAACGGAAAACATCTCCCGTCAAGCACTCAGAATGAACCCTTACCAGAACGGGTTCATCTTCCTTCCATTCTCCCATCGTGAGGGCTACCTGTTCACTTCCCGTAAGTTTATGTCTGTATGCGTGAATCTTGAAAATACCCCAAGGTGTAGGAAGGTGTGCGGTTGCCACTCTCTCAACAAGTGTTTCCTTCTTAAGTCGGTATTTTATTAAATCCGCAATCGTTATTATTTTGAGGTTATGCTTTTTGGCAAACTCCATAAGGTCAGGGAGGCGCGCCATGGTTCCGTCATCTTTCATTATCTCGCATATAACCCCTGCGGGGTAGAGTCCTGCAAGTCTTGCAAGGTCAACGGAGGCCTCGGTGTGCCCCGCCCTTTCAAGAACACCCCCGGGTCTCGCCTTTAAGGGAAATACGTGTCCGGGTTTTACAAAATCGGAGGGCTTTGCATCGGGAGATACGGCAAGTTTAATCGTTATAGCCCTGTCGTATGCGGATATACCCGTTGTAGTTCCGTGTTTCGGGTGGGCATCTATAGAGACGCAGAAGTAAGTTCCCTTAGGGTCGGTGTTTACGGGTGTCATGGGATGAAGGTCAAGCTCTTCACATCTCTCGGGTGGAAGAGAAAGGCATATAAGACCCCTTCCGTATTTAGCCATAAAGTTGATGGCTTCGGGGGTTACCTTTTCCGCGGCCATTACAAGGTCACCCTCGTTTTCCCTGTCGGGGTCGTCAACAACGATAACCATCTTTCCCTTTCTTATGTCTTCTATGGCCTCTTCAACGGTGTTAAACTTGAACTCCTGTTCTTGCCCCATGGAAATTAATTTATGGTATTGAAAAGGTTTTTCACCTTAATTATTTTTTTATTATCCTTTAGGAGGAGGTAGATGAACGCACTAAAAAATTTATTCGTATGGATTGTTATTATCGGAGCGGCAATTTTAGCATTCAACCTCTTTGAAACTAAAAGAGATTTTACCACAAAAGTATCCATCAACGAACTGGTTAAACTCGTAGAAGAAGGAAAGGTATCCTATGCGGAAGTTAAGGGAAACACCGTAGTGGTTCAAACAAAGGACGGACAAAAACTTGAAGTAAATCTTCCCCCGAATACGAATCTCGTTGATAAGATGATTGAGAAAGGTGTGAGGGTTGAGGTTAGCAATCCCGAACCGCCCGGAGGATGGATACTTAATGTATTCCTTTCATGGCTTCCCATACTCCTATTCATAGGCATTTGGATACTCATACTCAGACAGATGTCCGGGGGAGCAAATGCCACGAGAGCCTTTAACTTCGGAAAGAGCAGGGCAAAGCTCTACATAGAGGAAAAGCCTAAGGTAACCTTTAACGACGTTGCGGGAATTGACGAGGTAAAGGAAGAAGTTAAAGAGATAATTGAGTATCTAAAGGACCCCGTTAGATTTCAGAAGCTCGGGGGAAGGCCTCCCAAGGGTGTTTTACTTTACGGTGAGCCCGGAGTCGGGAAAACCCTTCTCGCTAAGGCCATAGCAGGGGAAGCACACGTTCCCTTTATTTCCGTTTCGGGTTCTGACTTTGTTGAGATGTTCGTAGGTGTAGGTGCCGCGAGGGTAAGGGACCTCTTTGAAACCGCAAAGAAGCACGCACCCTGCATAATCTTCATAGACGAGATAGATGCTGTGGGAAGATCAAGGGGAGCTATAAACATAGGCGGAGGACACGACGAAAGGGAACAAACCCTGAACCAGCTCCTCGTTGAGATGGACGGATTTGATACATCGGACGGAATAATCGTCATAGCCGCAACGAACAGACCAGATATTCTGGATCCCGCACTTCTCAGACCCGGAAGGTTTGACAGACAGATATTTATACCCAAGCCCGATGTAAGGGGAAGGTATGAGATACTGAAGGTTCACGCGAGGAATAAGAAACTTGCGAAAGACGTTGACCTTGAGTGGATAGCAAGGGCAACACCCGGATTTACCGGGGCGGACCTTGAGAATCTACTCAACGAAGCTGCACTTCTCGCGGCAAGGAAAGGAAAGCAAGAAATAACCATGGAGGAAATAGAGGAAGCCCTTGATAGGATTACAATGGGTCTTGAAAGGAAAGGAATGACCATATCTCCTAAGGAAAAGGAAAAGATTGCTATACACGAAGCGGGACACGCCCTACTCGGACTTGTTTCGGACGACGATGATAAGGTTCACAAGATATCAATAATCCCAAGGGGTATGGCTCTGGGTGTAACCCAACAGCTTCCAATAGAGGATAAGCACATATACGACAAAAAAGACCTTATGAATAAGATTCTCGTTCTCCTCGGCGGAAGGGCAGCGGAAGAGGTGTTCTTCGGAAAAGAGGGAATAACCACGGGTGCGGAAAATGACCTCCAGAGGGCTACCGATTTGGCTTACAGAATGGTCTCCATGTGGGGCATGAGCGATAAGGTGGGTCCCATAGCGATAAGGAGAATTGCGAACCCCTTCCTCGGAGGAATGACGACCTCCGTTGATACCAGTCCGGACCTTCTCAAAGAAATTGACGATGAGGTAAAGAGGATAATAACCGAAGCCTACGAAAAGGCTAAGTCCATAGTGGAAGAGTATAAAGAACCCTTGAGGGCTGTTGTAAAGAAGCTCCTTGAAAAAGAAACCATAACCTGCGAAGAGTTTGTTGAGGTTTTCAGGCTTTACGGCGTTGAGCTTAAAGACAAGTGTAAGAAAGAGGAACTTTTTGACAAGGATAAAAAATCCGAGGAAAATAAGGAAGTTAAGAAATCCGAAGAAGCTGTGAAGGAGGAGGTAGCCTGAGATGGGTATGACCATAACGGAAAAAATTTTGGCTGAGCATGCGGGCAAAAAGGAAGTTCACCCCGGTGAGCTTATAACCGCAAAGATAGACCTTGCTATGGCAAACGATGTGACCGCACCCCTGGCCATAAAGATACTTGAGAAATACGGAATAGATAAGGTCTTTGACCCTGAGAAAATAGCCTTGGTTCTTTCGCACTTCGTTCCCGCAAAGGACATAAAATCCGCAGAGCAGGCAAAGATAGTAAGGGATTTCGTAAAGAAACACGGTATTAAGTGGTTCTTTGAGGAAGGGGAAGGTATAGAGCACGCACTTCTTCCGGAAAAGGGTCTGGTTGTTCCGGGGGACCTCGTTGTCGGAGCGGATTCCCACACCTGCACATACGGAGCTCTCGGAGCCTTTGCCACCGGTGTGGGTTCTACCGATATAGCCTATGCCATGGCAACGGGTGAAGTATGGCTTAGGGTTCCCGAAAGCATGAAGTTTATCTTTTACGGAAATCTTAAGCCCTGGGTCACGGGTAAGGACCTTATCCTTTACACCATCGGTCAGATAGGGGTTGACGGAGCCCTCTACAGGGCTATGGAGTTTGAGGGGGAAACTATAAGAAATCTCTCTATGGAGCAAAGGCTTACCATAACGAACATGGCAATAGAAGCGGGAGGAAAGAGCGGAATAATAGCACCCGATGAGAAAACAATAGAATACGTAAAACAAAGGGCCCAAAAACCCTGGAAGGTTTACAGCAGCGATCCCGATGCGGAGTATCACTCCGTTTATGAGTGGGACGCTTCAAAGATAGAGCCCCTTGTTGCTTGGCCTTACCTTCCCTCAAATGTTCACACTGTTTCCGAATCAACCCACATAACGATTGACCAGGCCTTTATAGGCTCCTGCACCAACGGAAGAATTGAGGATTTAAGACTTGCGGCAAAGGTTTTTGAAGCCGCCCTGAAGCAGGGCAAAAAGGTTCACCCTTATGTGAGATGTATCGTTATTCCCGCCTCAAAGGGCGTTTACAAGCAAGCTATGAAGGAAGGACTTATAGACATATTTATGGAAGCGGGATGCGTAATCTCTACCTCAACCTGCGGTCCGTGCCTCGGGGGACATATGGGGGTTCTTGCGGAAGGTGAAAGATGTATTTCAACATCAAACAGAAACTTCCCCGGCAGAATGGGACACCCCAAGAGCGAATCCTACCTTGCAAATCCCGCGGTAGTTGCGGCAAGTGCGATAATGGGAAGGATAGCTCACCCCGATGAAGTTGTAAAAGCCGAAGCACTTGCGGAGGTTTAAGTTTCGCTCAAGATGGCACGGGGATAGGAGCCCAAAACTTTAAGAAACTGGGTTTTCTCTTTAAGCTCTCTTAAAGCCTTTTTCACCCTTTCCTCTTCTCTGTGTCCTTCCAAATCAACGAAGAAAACGTAATCCCATGCCTTCTTTTTTGAAGGTCTTGACTCTATCTTTGTAAGATTTATTCCGTGTTTATAAAAAACTTCAAGGGCTTTGTATAGCGCTCCCGGTTCATCTTTTACGCCGAAAAGCAAGCTTGTTTTATCCCTTCCGGTCGGTCTTAGGTCTCTTTTTGATAAAACGAGGAATCTGGTGTAGTTGTCTCCCGTATCCTGTATATTTTTAGCAAGTATGTTCAGGTGATAGGTGTATGCCGCTACCTCGGAAGCTATAGCTCCTGCATCTTCCTTCTCAAGGGCTATCTCACAGGCTTTTGCTGTGCTTTCAACCTCCAACACCTGAGCGGAAGGAAGGTTTTTCTCTATCCAGTTTCTACACTGGGCTATCGCCATCCTGTGGGAGTAAATCTTTCTGATACTTTCAAGGCTGTCGGAAGAGGAAAGAAGATGAAGGGTTATGGGAATAACTATCTCACCCGATATCTTTACATCACTCGTAAGGAACATATCAAGGGTGTAATTAACAACGCCTTCTATGGTGTTTTCTACAGGAACTACGCCGTAATCCGCCCTTTTGGTCTCAACTTCCGTGAAAACGTCTTTTATCGTGCTACAGGGAATAAACTGAGCGGAGAATCCGAAAAACTCAAGGGCAGCCTGATGGGTAAAGGTTGCCTTTGGCCCCAGATAAGCTATTTTTAGCTTCTTTTCAAGAGAAAGACATGCGGATATTATCTCCCGATATATGTGGATTAACGCCTCACTGGGAAACTGTTCCCCGTAAAGCTCTTTATTTAGCTTAAGGATTTTTTCAAATATCTCCCTTTCCCTCTCGGGAACGTGAATAGGTAAGTTTTTCCTCGTTTTTATCTCTCCTATTTTTTTTGCAAGGGAAGCCCTTCTATTTAGAAGTTTAAGTATCTCTTCGTCTATCCTGTCTATTTCTTCCCTCAGTTTTTTTAGCTCATCCATGCTCAAAGAAAAATTTATCATAAATGTGTTAAAATACTTTTTCTCGTAAAAGGAGGAAAGGAATGAGAGTTAAAGGACCTTCTTCAAGGAAGAAGAAAAAGAAGATTCTAAAACTCGCAAAGGGATACAGGGGACAAAGAAGCAGGTCATACAGAAGGGCTAAAGAAGCCGTAATGAGGGCTCTTTATTACCAGTATAGGGACAGAAAGCTGAGAAAGAGGGAGTTCAGAAGGCTCTGGATAGCAAGGATAAACGCTGCGGTGAGGGCTTACGGACTCAACTACAGCACCTTTATAAACGGCCTTAAGAAGGCGGGAATAGAGCTTGACAGGAAGATTCTCGCGGATATGGCCGTAAGAGACCCCCAAGCCTTTGAACAGATTGTCGGAAAGGTTAAGGAAGCCCTGCAGGTTCAGTAATGGAAAATCTGGAAAGGATTAAAGAGGAAATACGTTCCCTTCTTTCCTCAATTTCTTCCTTAAAGGAACTCAGGGATATTAAATCAAGGTATCTGGGAAGCAAGGGGGTTATAAAGGAACTTCTGAAAAAGATAAAAGAAGTTCCTCCCGAACTTAGAAGGGAATACGGAAAAAGTATAAACGAGCTTAAGGAGTTTGCGGAAAGGCTTTTCAAAGAAAAAGAAGAAGAGCTAAAAAGAAGAGAACTTGAGGAAAAACTAAAGGGCGAGTGGGTTGACCTAACGGTTCCGCCCGAAAGGACGGTAGGCTCTCTTCATCCTATAACGATAACCCTTGAGAGGATAAAGGAGATATTCAAGGGAATGGGCTTTGAGGTAGAAACGGGTCCCGAAATAGAGCTTGAAGAGTATAACTTTGACCTTCTTAACATTCCCAAAGAACATCCCGCAAGGGATATGCAGGACACCTTTTATGTAAATAAAGAAGGATACCTTCTTAGAACCCATACATCCCCCGTTCAGATAAGGACTATGTTAAAGAAGAAGCCTCCCATACAGATGATAGCACCCGGAAAGGTCTACAGAAGGGATGACGACCCCACCCACTCTCCTATGTTTCATCAGGTTGAAGGACTCGTCGTAAACGAGTATGCCAACTTCAGACACATGAAATACGTTATTGAGGAGTTTCTCAGAAGGTTCTTTGAAACAAATCTACCCGTAAGGTTTAGAACTTCCTACTTTCCCTTTACCGAACCTTCGGCGGAAGTCGATATAGGTTGTGTTATATGCAATCAAGAGGGTTGCAGGGTTTGTAAAGAAACGGGATGGCTTGAGGTAATGGGTTGCGGAATGGTGCACCCCAAAGTTCTTGAAAATTGCGGTATAGATACGGAAATTTATCAGGGTTTTGCCTTCGGAATGGGTGTTGAGAGACTTGCCATGCTCCTTTACGGAATAGATAACATAAAACTGTTTTACGAAAACGACATCAGATTTATAAGACAGTTTTTCTAAATTAATCTCTATGCGCAAAATACTACTTTCCCACGGAAGCGGCGGAGAGGAAACTCAAAAATTAATAAAGAATATCTTTTTAAAGTATTTTTCAAACGAGATACTTGATAAGCTTGAAGATTCCTCTATACTTAACGTAGGAAGGAAAATAGCCTTTACAACGGACGCTTTTACGGTTTCACCCATATTCTTTAAGGGAGGGAATATCGGAAAACTTGCAGTTGCAGGAACCGTAAACGACCTTTCGGTTATGGGTGCCAAGCCCCTTTATATGGCGGTTTCTTTCATAATTGAGGAAGGCCTTCTGGTTGAGGAGCTTGAAGAGATAGTAAAGGCAATGGATGAAGAAGCTCAAAAGAGCGGTATAAAAGTTGTCGCAGGCGATACTAAGGTAGTTCCGAAGGGAGCTCTTGACAAACTGTTTATAAGCTGTTCAGGGATAGGCGAGGTTCTTTACGAAGGGCTTTCCGCTCATAACCTTGAGGAAGGAGATGTTATACTCGTTTCGGGAAGCGTGGGAGACCACGGAGCGTGTATACTCGCCGAAAGGGAAGGGCTTGAATTTGAGGTTCCCATCACGAGCGACTGTAAGAGTTTATGGAATATGATTGAAAAGGTTTTATCAAGCGGAGCATGTATCCACGCAATGAGGGACGCAACAAGGGGAGGGCTTTCCGCAGTTTTAAACGAATGGGCTGAGCAATCTAACGTTGAAATAGAAGTTGAAGAGGAAAGCATTCCCGTAAAAGATGCGGTAAGGGGACTATGTGAACTTCTCGGATTTGAACCTTTTCATCTTGCAAACGAGGGGATGGTTGTAATTGCGGTAAAGGAAGAAGATGCTCAAAAAGTTTTGGAAATTCTCCGTTCAACGGAAGAAGGAAAAGAAGCGGAAATTATAGGAAGGGTTGTCAAGAAGGGAAGTCCCAGGGTGGTTATAAATACACCTTACGGTGTAAAGAGGATTATGGAAGCCCCTTCGGGGGAACTCCTGCCGAGGATATGCTAGAATGCACGAATTTTCTATAATTCAGAGCCTTCTCAGTATGATTGAGGATTATGCAAGGGAGCATAACGCAAAATCCGTAAGCAAGATAGTTGTAAGTATAGGTGTGCTCTCGGGGGTTGAACCCCATCTTCTTGAGATGGCTTTTAATACATTCAAGGAGGGAACTATAGCGGAAAATGCGGAGTTTGTTATGGAAATAGAAAATCTAAAGTTAAAGTGCAGGGATTGTAATAAAGAAGGTGAAAAGAAGGAGCTAAACATGGTTTGTCCTTTTTGCGGTTCACTGAACACCGAAATAACGGCAGGTCAGGATATGCTTTTAAAAACCTTGGAGCTTGAAGTAGACGATGATAATCCTGCTTAATGCGGGCAGTGATGTTGGCTTTTCCTTGAGCTATGAAAAAGGTATTTTATGCACGGTCGGAAGGCACATAGGAAAAAAAGAAAGAGCCCTT
Organism: uncultured Aquifex sp.; assembly: GCA_964425585.1. Classification (GTDB taxonomy): domain Bacteria; phylum Aquificota; class Aquificia; order Aquificales; family Aquificaceae; genus Aquifex. Next base: position 11,834 of record CAYRMG010000016.1, read on the forward strand.
CTCGGATATAACCTGAGTTTTTTCACTTTAAGGTTAGGAAAATCCTATTCCTATACGGTTGAAAGGCTAAAAGATGGATGCCTTGCAGGTGTCGTTTACACCGAAGGAGGAAAGCAAAAAATAGCACTCGTTTTTTATAAAAAGAGTAAATTGAAGGTCTTTAAGCTTCCATTTGAAAATGCGATGCTCTGGCAGGTTTTGAAAACAGAAGATGGTTTTATACTTGTCGGGGGTATAAAGGAAAAGAACTGGGATGCTTTTATTGCAAAACTATCAAAGAATTTTAAGGTTATTTGGAGTAAACGGCTTGATTTTTCGGAAGAATATTTTTACTCCGTTGAAAAAGTTGGAAAGGTTATATACGCGGTTGGAAGGATAAAGAATAAGAATTGGGATGCTTTAATCGTTAAGTTTTCGGAAAAAGGAAAGATTCTTGAGAGTTACACGTTGGGAGGACCTTTTAAGGATTACCTGAGGTTTATTAATAAATTTGACAAAAAAGTCATAGCGGTAGGAAGAAGCGAGGACAGATACGGAAACAGTGACCTATTGGTTTATGACTTTTCAAATTACTATCTATACGATATCGGTGAATATGACTACGGGAGAGCTGTAAGCAAATACGGAAACGGATTTATAATCGCGGGGGAAACCCGCTTCAACGGGAACAACGACGGTATATTTCTTCTTCTTGATAATAACTTTAAGCCTTTGAAGGCTCATAGGCTGGGTTGGGAAGAAACGGACGCTGTAAGATTTATGGAATTTCCCTTCTTCATAGGATATACGTATTCTTTTTCTTTTACTCCATCACTGCTATTGGGTATATTTTCCGACAATTTTGAAAGGAGGAAGGTAAAGGAAGTAAAAAGAAAGCTTTTTATTGAAAAGATAACATTAAGGGAAAAAGATGTGTGGAATCTCAGATAGATTTAAAAATATTAGTTATGGATGTTTATAAACTTATCCGACAAGCTCCCGAAAAGCCGGGGGTTTATCTATTCAAGAAGGGAAAGAAATACCTCTACATAGGGAAGGCTAAAAATCTTAAAAAGAGGCTTCAACAGCATCTAAAGCTCGCGGAGAAGGACTTAAAGGAAAGGGCAATAGTTTTCGGCTCCGATAGGGTGGAGTGGATAATTACAAAAAACGAGTTTGAAGCTCTTGTTCTTGAAATAGACCTCATCCAACACCATAAACCGAAGTATAACATTCTTCACAAGTTCGGCGGCGGTTACCCCATGCTACTTTTGACCGGAGATAAATTTCCGACCATCAAAGTTGTTAGGGGAACAGAGCATAAAGGAGAGATGTTCGGCCCTTTTCTTCAAAGCAGGAAGGCTTACAAAGTAAAGAAGCTCGTTCATAAACTATTTAAGTTGAGAACGTGTGACCCGCTTCCGAAAAGAAACGAACCCTGTATGGATTACCATCTTGGGCTTTGCTGTGCTCCCTGTTGCGGTTTTGTATCGGAAGAGGAGTATAAACTCTACGTTGATAGCGCAAGGGCTATGTTAACGGGAAATGTGAAGGAAATTCTCCCGAAACTATACGAAAAAATAGACGAGTTTTCACGCGAGCTTATGTTTGAAAAATGTGCCCAGATAAGGGACCAGATAATAGCCCTTGAAAATATAGCGAAAGGACAAAACGTTTCCGCACTTTCCGTAAAAGAGGCGGACCTCATCTATATGGAGGGTTATACGGTTCTGCTTTTCTTGATAAGAAGTGGAAAACTTGTAGAGAAGGAAATCTTTTCCTTTGATTCAGAAGATGACGCGGAGGAGTTTATCCTCGGTTATTATTACGGCAACTATATTCCGGAAAAGATATTTACAAACCTAAAACTAAGTGAAGAGGTAAAGAAATGGATAACGGAAAGAAGTAAAGGAAGAACGCAGATTCTGAACACAATTCCCGACGAGCTTTTTCAGATTGTAAAGGAAAATCTGAAGGATAACGTAGACCTAAAAGCCCTTGAGCGGGAGTTTAAAGAAAAATTGAATATTCCTTTACCAAAGATAATAGAAGGCTTTGATATATCTCACTTTGCGGGTGAAGACATAGTAGGCTCGTGCGTTGTCTGGAAGGAAGGAAGAATGGATAAAAAATCCTACAGAAGATACAGGATAAAAACGGTAAGGGGTATAGACGATTACGCGTCCATTGAGGAAGTTTTAACGCGAAGGGCTAAAAGGATTAAAAAAGGAGAGATTGAAAAACCCGATATATGGCTGATAGACGGAGGTAAGGGACACCTCAACGTAGGGGTAAAGGTGAGAAATTTATTCGGACTTGATATTAAAGTTTTCAGCCTTGCTAAGGAGGAAGAAATTCTTTACACTGAAGACGGAAAGGAGATAAGGCTAAAAGATAATCCGACACTCTACAGGGTGTTTGGTCTGATAAGGGATGAAGCCCACAGGTTTGCTATCACTTACAACAGAAAGTTGAGGGAAAAAAGATTTATGGAGGACATTCTTGACCGCATAAAGGGAGTGGGAGAGGTAAGGAAAAAACTAATTTACAGGAACTTTGATACTTTATATGACTTTATAAATGCGGAAGATGATGAACTGGAAAAGCTCGGGATAAGCCCGAGCCTGAAGCAAGAGGTGAAGAAATACCTTGAAGATTTATAACTTTAGGGATTTTATTCTTTCCGCTGCTTCCAGAAGTCTCTCGGTGGGAACGGTTAAGGATATTCTGAAGTATCCCTCTCCGTATTCTCCGAATCCGTTTCCGGGTGTGCAGACTATTCCCGCCTCGTCAATTAGTCTTCCCACAAACTGGGCGGAAGTGTATCCTTCGGGAACCTTTATCCATAGATAGAACGTATAATCGCTTTTGTAAATCTTAAGGCCTATCTTCTCAAGTGCTTCCGTCATTATACGCTTTCTTTCCCTGTATACATTCCTGATTTTTTCAACTTCTTCCTCGGGCAGGTTGAGTGCCGCTATTCCCGCATCCTGAACCGCTCCGAACTGTCCGCTGTCAACGTTTGTTTTTACTTTCCCGAGACCTGCTACAAGCTCTTTATTCCCCACAGCCATACCTATACGCCATCCTGTCATGTTGTAGGTCTTTGAAAGGGAATGAAACTCTATTGCAACGTCCTTTGCACCGGGCACTTGAAGGATTGAAGGAGGTTTTTCGTTTCCTGTATAGATTTCGGAATAAGCGTTGTCGGAAGCAACTATGACGTTATACTCCTTAGCCCAGCTAACAAGCTTTTCGTAAAATTCAAGGGTAGGCGGTGCGGAGGTCGGATTATTAGGGTAGTTTATCCATATAATCTTTGCCTTTCTTGCTACATCTTCGGGTATAGACTCAAGGTCGGGAAGGAAGTTATTTTCCTCTTTTAAAGGAACCGTGTAAGGTGTTCCTCCCGCAAATATAGCACCTATTTTATAAACGGGGTATGCGGGGTCAGGGCAAAGAACTATATCCCCGGGATTTACAAAGGCAAGGGGAAAGTGTGCTATTCCCTCTTTTGAGCCTATGAGGGTTATTACTTCGGTTTGTGGGTCAAGCTCAACGCCGAAGCGTCTCTTATACCAGCTTGCAACCGCTTTCCTAAACTCCAGTTTGCCCACGTAAGACGGGTATTTATGATTTTCGGGGTTTTCAAGCGCCTTCTTTGCCGCCTCAATTATCGGCTTAGGTGTGGGCATATCGGGGTCACCCACACCGAGGTCTATAACATCAACTCCCTGTTCTATCTTTTCCTGTTTTTTTCTGTCAAGTTCCGCAAAAAGGTAAGGGGGCAATACCTTTAATCTGTCTGAGAACTCAAACACTCTTCACCTCCTTCACGGTATTTTTAAGACCTTTATATTATCTTAAATGGTCGCAATAGTTTACAGCGGAGGGATGTGGGGAATAGAAGGCTTCCCCGTTGAGGTTCAGGTTGATATATCAAGCGGACTCCCTTCCTTCAATATAGTCGGTCTTCCGGACAGTGCGGTCAAGGAAGCAAAAGAACGGGTTCGTTCTGCCTTGAAAAACTCGGGGTTCGGATTTCCCCTGAAGAGAATAACGGTGAACCTCTCCCCTTCCGACAGAAAGAAGGCCGGAACCCATTATGACCTTCCCATAGCCTTGGGAATTCTTGAAGCTACGGGAAGTTTAAAAACAAGAGACTATATTATTCTCGGAGAGCTGTCCTTAAGCGGGGAACTGAAAAAGGTGAGCGGTATACTGGCACTTCTCATTTCCTTAAAAGAGAAAGGTTTTAAAAACTTCATCGTTCCCGAAGAAAATGCAGAGGAAGGGAGTTTAATAAAGGATATAAATGTTTACACGTTTTCTACTTTAAAAGAAGTTGTTGATTTCTTAAGGGGTGAACTCAGAAAGAATTGTTTACCTTTTAAGAAATTGGAAAAGAAAAAAGGAGTTCACGAGGACCTAAGGGATGTAAAGGGGCAAATCCTCGGAAAGAGAGCTCTTGAGATATCCGCCGCGGGATTTCACCATCTTTTACTTGTAGGCAGTGCGGGGGCAGGTAAGTCAATGCTCGCAAAGAGGATAAAAAGCATATCTCCGCCTATGGAATTTGAGGAAGTTCTTGAGGTTTCAAAGATTTACAGCATATACGGAAGAGATGAGCTTATAACGGAAAGACCATTTCATTCCCCTCATCATACGAGTTCGGAGATAGCCTTAATAGGCGGAGGGAATCCCCCGAAACCCGGTGTTATATCCTTAGCCCACAGGGGATATTTACTCCTTGACGAAATGGCTGAGTTTCCGAAAAAAACCATAGAAGCATTAAGACAACCCCTTGAAGAGGGAAGGGTTCAGATAAGCAGGGCGGGAAATAATGTAGTATTTCCCGCGGATTTTACCTTAATAGGAACTATGAATCCCTGCCCTTGCGGAAACTATAAAAATCCTTTTAAGGAATGTGTATGCTCGGAAAAAGAAATAAAAGCTTATAACAAAAAGATTTCCGAACCTATTAAGGACAGGATAGACCTGAAGGTTTGGATATATCCTTTAAAAGAAGAGGAACTTCTTACGCTTCCCGAAGGTGAAAGTTCCGAGAGGGTCAAGAAAAGGGTTGAAACCGCTTACAACATACAGAAGGAAAGAGGTGTGTTTAACGGAAGGCTAAGCAATGAAAAGGTTAACGAATACTGTATAAAGTTAATGGAAAGAGGTGCCAAAACACTCCTTAAGGAAGCTGTTAGGAGTTTAAAGCTTTCCGCAAGAAGTTATTACAAACTTCTCAAAGTTTCAAGAACCATAGCGGATTTGGATGAAAGTGAGAAAATAAAAGATGAGCACATAGCGGAAGCTTTACAGTTTAGAATATAAGTTTGGAGGTGAGACGATGAGGATAAGGTATCTTTTGATAAGCGGATTAATGTTAGGACTTGTTGCCTGTGAGCAACCCCAAAAGAAGGAAGAACAAAAAAGTGAAGCTCCGAAGCAGGAAGCGGTAAAGCAGGAAGCTAAGCAAGAAGCCAAGAGGGAAACTAAACAGGTTGCCGCCGCAGGTGCGGGCGGAGATGTTGAAAAAGGAAAAGCTCTGTTCCAGTCAAAGGGATGCACAGCTTGCCACCAACCCGCAGCTGATACGGTAGGTCCCTCTCTCAAGAAGATAGCACAAGTTTACGGAAATGATGTTGAAGGGCTTGTTAAATTCCTGAAAGGTGAAGCTCAGCCGAAAGTAGACCCCGCAAAGTTTGCGGTAATGAAGCCTCAGCTGGCACAGCTTAAAGGTCTTTCCGAAGGGGAACTTAAAGCTTTAGCTTCTTATATCCTGTCTCACAAGTAATCCGAGGAGGTAAGTATGACAAAGGTAAAGATGAAAACGAACCGCTCCGCTGCGAAGAGGTTTAAGATAACCGCCAAGGGAAAGATAAAGAGATGGAAATCGGGAGGAGCTCACTACAATACTAAGAAATCCTCAAAGAGAAAGAGACATCTCAGAAAACCGACATACGTAAAGGCGAACATGGAGAAACACGTCAAGGCACTCCTGAAGGAGTTTTAATCGTCTCAAGAAAGGATGTATGAATAACCTTCTCCTCTCCGTTTTCAAACTTTACTTTTGCCCTTTCTCCCATTACCTCTAAAACTTTTCCCCGTCCGAATACTTTATGTAATACGTAGCTTCCTTTTTTCACGGTATTATTGGGTATGAGTTCTTCCGTATATCTTTCCGCTTTTCTTTTCCTGAATGCGGAAAGGTCAAGAAGGGATTTGGGTATATCGGAGAGAAATCTGCTCGGTTTTCTGTTTTCCTTTTTCGTGTAGCTCATAAAAAGAAAGTCCTTTGCCCTTGTTATAGCTACGTAGAAGAGCCTCCTTTCTTCTTCAACCTCTCTTAGGCTATCGGAGGATTTCTTATGGGGAAGTATTCCTTCCTCAAGCCTTGGGAGAAATACAACGGGGAACTCAAGTCCTTTGGCGGAGTGAATGGTCATTATTCTTACGGCGTTTTCCTCTTCTTCCTCGGAAGTAGTGAGTGCAATCTCGGTAAGAACCTCTTCAATTGTATAACCTTTCATGTAGAAATCCCTAAGGGCTTTTATAAACTCTTTTACGTTTTCCTCCCTTTCTTCGTAATCCCTCTTAAATCTTTCCCTAAGAAGTTCGTAGTAGTTTATTTTCTCAATAAACTCTTCAAGCTTTTCGGGGTATTTGTGTATATCCTTGTATAGGGGAGCTATTGCTTTTAGAAACTCGTAAGTTGATAAGGCTGCTGTTTTCGGTAGTTTTTTTAATGAATCTTTTGCGGCTTTTAGCCAGTTTCCTTTGAAGTTTTCCTCAACAAGCTGAATACTCTTCTCTCCGAAGCCCTTTAGGAAAAACTGAGCTATCCTTTTGAAGGCAAGTTCATCGGAGGGATTTGCTGCAATTTTAAGAACGGCGATTAGGTTCTTAATCTCCTGCCTTTCATAAAACCTTAACGTTCCGACAACTTTGTAGGGAATTCCCGTCTTTAGAAAGGTTCTTTCGTAAATATCCGTAAGGTATCCCGCACGAAGAAGAAGGGCAAAGTCTTTAAACCGATACCTGTCAGAAAGTTCCTTAATTTTGTTTGATATCCAGAGGGCTTCCTCTTCCTCGTCTTTAAACCTTCTAACTTGCGGTTTTCTTCCCTCTCCCCTTACCCCCCTGAGTTTAGGTATTAAATTCTTCCACTCAAGGGAAGAAGATTCAAGAACAGCATTTGCAACCCTGAGTATGGCATCCTTTGAACGGTAGTTCACCTCAAGTTTTACGATATCGGGGTTAAAGTCTTCAATAAACCTGAGTATGTTATCGGGTCTTGCGTTCCTCCACTCGTATATACACTGGTTCGGGTCACCTATTACACAGATATTCCTATCCGCAAGAAGCTTTAAAATCTCATACTGTATCTCGTTTGTATCTTGATACTCGTCTACGAGGATATATCTGAATTTCTTTCTGTATTTTTCCCTTACTTCATCCAAAAGAAGTAAATTGTAAAGCTCCCTCATTAAATCCGAGAAATCAAGGAGTTTGTTCTTCCTAAGGAGGTCATTGTAATCCTGAAGAATAATCTCCTCCCATGCCTGCGTAATCCTTAAGCTTTCCTTTACTTTTGCTATCTTTTCTTTCAACTCCTTCGGATCCGCTTTTAATCCGTATCTATTTATTATCTCCTTCAGTATATCAAGGCTGTCTCCTTCATCAGCAATGCTGAAATCCTTAGGAATGCCTATCTTTTCCCCTTCCGCTTTTAGGATTTTAAACGCTACGGAGTGAAAGGTTCCGCTCCATTCAAGTTCAAGACCTAAGTTCTTTTTAACCCTTTCCTTAATCTCGTTTGCCGCTTTATTTGTGAAAGTTATACAAAGGATTTGGTCTTTTTTAAGTCCTTTTTTCAGTAAATACTCAACTTTGTGTATAAGCGTCTTAGTTTTTCCCGAACCCGCACCCGCTATAACGAGGAGCGGTTTTCCGTAGTGTTCTACGGCTTTCCTTTGTTGTTCATTCAGTTCCATAGGGAATCATTTTAAGGCGTATTCCCTTTTTGTTCTTAACTGTCCGCACGCTCCGAACACCTCAATTCCTTTACTGAATCTTACAAAGTTTGATATTCCGTATTTCCATAAAACCTTTTGAAACTTCATAATATCCGTAAGTGAGGGTCTTTCATAGGGAAGGTTAGGATCAGGATTGAAGGGAATTAGGTTTACCTTGAACCTATTCTTATGCCTTCCTATAAGCTTTGCAAGCCTTTCCGCATCCTTCGGAGAATCATTCACTCCTTTTATGAGAACGTATTCAAGGGTTATCCTTCTGTATTTTGGTAATGGATAACTTTTTAAAACCGCCATTAACTCCTCAAGGGTGTTAGTCTTCGTAAGGGGCATAAGCTCTTCCCTCTTTTTCTGGCTTACAGCGTTTAGGGAAACCGCAAGGTTAACCTCTCTCATAAAGGAATCTTGTGCCATTCTCTTGAGCTGGGCTATTATACCGCTTGTTGAGATTGTAACCCTTCTCTTTGAGAGGTCTATTCCTTCGGGAGATACAAATATTTCAACCGCTTTTCTTACGTTTTCGTAATTCGCAAGGGGTTCCCCCATTCCCATAAAGACCACGTTTCTTATCTTCTCCTCTCCAAGATCCTGCTTTACCTGTATGTATTGGTCAACTATCTCTGAAGTAGTTAAGTTTCTTTTTAGTCCATCAAGTGCGGTGGCGCAGAATGTGCATCCAACAGCACAACCTATTTGAGAGGATACACAAAGGGTATAATGGTCCCTCTCTTTTATAAGCACCGTTTCAAGAATATGATTGTCTCTCGTTTTGAATAAATACTTAACCGCATCAGGAGCTTCCACTTTTTCAATTTTTTCAAGGGGATGGAAGAGAAACTTTTCCTTTAGTAGCTTTCTGTGTTCCTTTGAAAGGTCGGTCATTCTATCAAAGTCGGTGATGAATTTCTTGTATATCCACCTGAATACCTGCTTAGCCCTATAAGGTTCAAGGCCGAGTTGTTGAAACCTTTCCTTAAGCTCACCGAGGGTATACTCCGTTATGAATTCCATAATTAATAAAGATAATCTGAAAACAAAAGTCTATAATTAATAATAAGACTATTAATTTAGGGAGGTGCGATTATGAAAAAGATAGCCCTATCCGGACTTATCTTTTCCGCTTTCATAGCGGGTTGTTCTCCGAAACAAGTTTCAAAAGACCCTTGTAAGGAGAAAAACGTAGTTTTTTCTAATTACTTAATTCAAAAGTGCTACGGGCATTACTTAGAACAGATAAAGGAAAACAGGGAAGATATTAAAAAGCTTTCCGCAAGGGCTGATAGTTTGGAAGAAAAAGTTAATAGAGCTGAAAAAGATATACAAAGTTTAAGGGAAGAGGTTGAAAAGCTCAAGATAAGCGGCAAAGAGCAGGTAAGGGTTTACTTTGATTTTAACAGGTTTACCCTCAGGGGAGATGCAAAATCCGCCCTTGATGAATTGATAGATGCAATTAGGGATAAGGACATTAAGAAGGTTATAGTTGTAGGTTATGCGGATCCGACTGGAAAAGAGGGGTATAACTTTGAACTCTCAATGAAAAGAGCCCAAAATGTTGCCGCTTACCTTATAAGAAGCGGTATTCCCGTTGAAAAAATTAGAATTACCGCCTACGGTGAAGAGCTTGCTGACATAATCGGGGAAAGGCCTATGGAACAAAGGGCTGTAGATGTGATAGTTCTTTACTGATTTCCCCTTTATTTTTTTTCTTTACTTTTTATTTACTTTATAAAAGGAGAGGGGAGGAGAAAATCAGAGTATTATGTCTTTTATCTCTATCTCGGTATAGGGCTGTCTGTGCCCCTTCCACCTTTTGTAATTCTTCTTCGGTCTATATTTGAAGACGATTATTTTTTTTCCTCTCCCGTGGGCTTTTACTTCCGCTAAAACCTTTCCCTTATTTAGCTCAATGTTTCCATCATCCTTTCTTATCATAAGCGCTTTAAACTCTACGGTTTCTCCGACCTCATTAGGAAGCTTCTCAACTTTAAGCTTCATTCCTTTCTCCACTTTATACTGCTTCCCGCCCGTTTTTATTACAGCATACATCTTTAACCCCCTTTAAGATATGATTTCCCACTTACCGCCTGCTTTTTCTATTTTTTCTTTAGCTGATTTTGAGAAAGCGTGTGCTTTTATAACGAATTTCTTTGTAAGTTCTCCGTCTCCCAAGATTTTAACTCTATCCTTTTCATCGCAAAGTCCCTTACTTGCAAGAACTTCCGGAGTTATTTCGGTTCCCTCTTCAAAGAGCTTATTTATTACTCCTACGTTAACGGGAGTGTATTCCTTTCTCGTAGGATTCTTAAATCCTCTCTTCGGAATGCGCATATACAGGGGAGTCTGACCTCCTTCAAAGTAAGGAGGCATCTTTCTATCGCCCGAACGGGATTTCTGTCCTTTGTGTCCCCTTCCTGCGGTTTTTCCGTGTCCGGAACCTATACCTCTTCCCACCCTTTTTCTTTCTTTCGTAGCTCCCCAATGGGGTTGTAGCTCGTGAAGCCCTACCATGGTTCAACCTCCTTAAATTTCTATAACCTCACCTTCCCAGTTCTTATACTTTGTGTATCCCTTTTTCCTTAAAAAGTCCTCAAGGTCGGTAATTCTTGAAAAGTAATAAACCCCCTTACCGTTTGTGTAAATACCGTTCTTGTTTATCACCGTATAATCGGGCTCCTCCGATAAATCTCTTTCAACAACCGGAATATCACCCGAGAAGTCAATTCTGTAAGCAATACCTACTAAGTGGAAGGCTTTCCTTATATTTCCGAGAACCATAGGGTTTTCCTCAAGTATTCTTTCCTGCCCTCTCTTTTTGAGTCCTAAGGACTTTACCGCCTGTATGTGTCTTTCACTTTCTCCCGCAAGACCTTTAAGGAGTTTTACCTTTAGCTTAGCCATAGATACCCCTCCAAGGGTAGTAATGTTTTATGTTCATCTTGGGAAGGGCATACCTTCTGTATCTCCTTAAGAGCTCTTCTACGGGAATACCTCTTTCTTCCGCTATCTGTTCCGGTGTCTTTAACTGTAGAAATGCATCAAAAACAGCCCTCACAACATTGTCGGGGTTAGTGCTACCGATTATCTTCGTAAGAACGTCTGTATATCCGGCCAGTTCAAATACGGGTTTTGCCGCACCACCTGCAACGACACCGGTTCCCCTTCTTGCGGGAAGAACTATTATCTTGGTAGCTCCGAACTTTCCTATAACATCGTGGGGAACAGTTCCCTCAATAATGGGCACCCTTATAATGTTTTTCTTTGCCCTCTCTATTCCCTTAGCTATGGCAAGGGTAACTTCCTTGGCCTTTCCGTGACCGAAACCCACGTGCCCTTTACGGTCTCCTACGACTACCAGCGTGCTAAAGGAGAATCTTCTACCGCCCTTTGTAACTCTCGCTGTCCTGTTTGCGTATATAAGTCTTTCCTCCAGCTGTAGCTCGGGAAGAATTTCCTCTATCTTTTGCTTTGTCCTTCTTTCTTCAATCATTTTGTCTATATCTTTTCCGCCCATGGTAACCTCCTTTAGAACTCAAGTCCCATTTCCCTACACTTATCCGCAAAAGCCTTTATCTTTCCGTGATATTTAAATCCGCCCCTATCAAATACCACCTTTTTTATACCCTTTTCAAGGGCTCTTCTTGCTATTATTTCAGCTACAACTTCCGCATCTTTTATGGATTTTCCTCCTCTTTTTCCCGTTATCTTTTCAAACTCGGGGTCAAGGGTTGATGCACTTACAAGGGTGTGTCCTATCGTATCGTCAATTATCTGAGCGTAAAAGTGTTTCAGACTCCTGTATACGCATAATCTCGGCCTTTCCGGCGTTCCGAAAACCTTTTTTCTTATCCTTTTGTGTCTTCTTAGTCTCTTTTCCCTTCTTGTTTTTAACCTCGGCATCTATCTAACCTCCTTACTTCTTACCGGCGGCCTTTCCGGGTTTGAGCTTGAGCTGTTCACCCTTATACCTTATACCTTTACCCTTGTATGGGTCGGGTTTTCTGAAGCTCCTGATTTCCGCAGCTACCTGCCCCACCCTTTGCTTATCTATGCCGTGTATGTGTATCTCGTTTCCTTTAACCTCTATCTTTACATCGGGGGGAATTGGGTATATATCCGGATGGGACTTTCCGAGGTGAAGTTCAAGGACATTTCCCTTGAGCTGTGCCCTGTATCCCAAGCCGTGTATTTCAAGTATCTCCGTAAATCCTTCCGTAACCCCTTTTATCATATTTTTAATCAGGGCTGCCATAGTTCCGTGTATAGCTTTGTGAAAACTCCTGTCCGATGGCCTGTCCAACTTTATCCATCTTTCCTGTTGGTTTAAGGTAACCCTTATATCGGGATGAACGTTTAGCTCCAGTTTACCCTTCGGTCCTTCAACAACTACCTTATGCTCCTTTTCGTCATAAGAAACCTTAACGTTTTCGGGATAAGGAATAGGTTTTTTGGCCAACCTTGACATCGGGTTTCCCTCCTTACCAAACGAATGCTATAACTTCCCCGCCCTTTCTTAACTTTCTCGCTTCGTGGTCTGTCATGATACCCGCATCCGTTGAGACTATGGCTATTCCGAGCCCTCTCTTAACGTAAGGCATGGTTCTTACACCCGCGTAAACCCTTCTTCCGCCTTTTGAAACTCTTACTATGTTTGTTAGGGCACTCCTTTTTTTCTTCGGGTCTAAATACTTGAGATATATCTTCAGGGGATACTGGGTTCCCTTGTTGTAATCAATAAGCTGCTGTAGATACCTTCTCATCTTGGGATTCGGAGATTTTTCGGCAAGCTCCTTCATTTTCTTAAACTCTTCTTCGTATTTTTCCCCCTTGAGGGCTTCCCAATCCTTTATGAATCCTTCCTTTTTCAGAACATCAAGTATTCTCTCTTTCATCTTTGAAGAAGGAACGTAGAGAAAGTCATCCCTTCTCATTATCGCGTTCTTGATGGCGGAGAACATATCCGCTATAGGGTCAACTGCGCTCATCTAACAACCTCCTGTGAGCCGGCAGTTGGGCTTAATAACCCCTTACCAGCTCGCTTTTCTAACACCGGGAAGATCACCCCTAAGGGCGTGTTCCCTGAAACATATCCTGCACATATTAAAATATCTGATAAAGGCCCTGGGTCTTCCGCATATAGGACATCTATTCTTCTTCCTGCTCTTCCATTTTGGATAATACATCAAGTCCTTAACCACTTTAGCCCTTCTCGGCATAATTACCTCCCGAAAGTGAACATTTTATCACATAGCCCTTATGGGCAGTCCTAAGAGTGAAAGTAACCAGAAAGCTTCTTCATCAGTTTCCGCGGTTGTATTAATGATTATGTCCATTCCCCTTATACGGTCTACCTTATCGTAGTCTATTTCGGGAAATACTATCTGTTCCGCTATTCCGAATGCGTAATTTCCCCTTCCGTCAAAGGAACGGGGATTTAAACCTTTGAAATCTTTAACCCTCGGAAGTGCAACGGATATTACCTTGTCCAGAAAATCCCACATTCTTTCCTTTCTGAGGGTTACTTTACAGCCTATGGGCATTCCTTTCCTTAGCTTAAATCCCGCCTCCGATTTTCTGGCTCTTGTTATCATAGGCTGTTGCCCCGTTATTGCCCTTAGGTCCTCAACCGCCCTCTCCAGCTGCTTTATGTCTTGAACTGCCTCTCCTACACCCATGTTTACGACTATCTTGACCAGTCTTGGAACCTGCATAGGATTTTTATACTGGAACTTCTGTATTAGCTTCGGGACAACCTCTTCCTTATACTTTTTATAAAGTCTCGGAACGTATTTAGTTTCCGTTGCACTCATATCAGCCTCCCTTTATCACCTTTTCGCTCACAAGGTCTATATTCTCATTACATTTCTTACAATACCTGTATTTTCTCCTTACGTTTCCCTCCTCAACTATTCTAAAGCCTACCCTTGTGGGTTTATTGCAGTTGGGACAAAGTAACATAACGTTGCTTATGTCTATGGGACCCTCTGTTTCTATAATTCCCCCTTCTCTTACACCCTCTATAGGTTTTACGTGTTTCTTTATCAACCTTACCCCTTCAACTATAACGAAATGTCTCACGTATACGGGTTCCCCTTTCTTATTTCTCCTTTTCACTCTCTTGTAAACTCTCAAAACCTTTCCTTGTTTTCCCTTTTCCTTACCCCTTACGACTACTACCGTATCCCCTTTCTTGATTTTAGCAGCCATTAAACTACCTCCGGTGCTAATGAAGCTATCTTTGTAAAGCCCTTATTTCTTACCTCCCTTGCTATCGGACCGAGAACACGGGTTCCCAGAGGTTCACCGTATTGGTTGAGAAGAACACAAGCGTTATCGTCAAACTTTATATAACTACCGTCCGGCCTTCTTACCTCTTTGGCTGTTCTCACTATAATAGCCCTGTAAATCTTCCCCTTTTTTGCGTTTCCTTGAGGCAATGCCTCTTTTACCGTTACGGTTACAACATCTCCCAAGGTTGCGTATTTCCTCGGCGCATAAGGTATACCTATAACCTGAACCTTTTTTGCCCCGGAGTTGTCCGCAACATTTAGATAAGTCTGCCTCTGTATCATGGCATATCACCTCTCCTTTTATGAGTAAGGCAAATAGGTATTATAACACAAAAGTTATTTAATGTGTAAAGACCCCCTCAGCAAGTTTTATCGGATAATCCTTACCGAGTATTAGTTTAATCAAAAAATGAAGATTCTGAGAGAGGTCCGTAAAGAATAACTCAAGCGATGATTCTCCTTCGTCTTTTACCCAACTTTTCAGGGAAAGGGAAAGGGCTTCCGAAGAATCAACAACTTCAACACCATTCAGGAAATCCTTTATTTCCTTTTTTAATAATGGGTAATGGGTGCATCCTAGAATGAGTGTATCTATCTTATTTTTGAACTCCTTAAGATAGTATTCTACAACCTTTCTCGTTATCTCCCCCTCAAGGAGACCTTCTTCCGCAAGGGGAACAAATAGGGGGCAAGCCTTTGCCAAAACTTCAACACCTTCCTTTTTAAGTTTGTTCTGATAAGCTTCGCTTTTTATGGTTGCAGGCGTTCCTATAACACCTACTTTCTTTTCTTTCGTTCTTCTTAACGCTTCCATTACTCCCGGTTCAATGACGCCGATTATCGGAATGTTAAACTCTTTTTTTAGCCTTTCAAGAGCATAAGCACTTGCCGTATTGCAGGCAACAACTATTATATCCACATTTTTTTCTTTTAAAAAATCCGCACACTCTAAAGAGTATCTGATTATGGTCTCTTTAGACCTAATACCGTAAGGAACCCTTGCGGTATCCCCCAGATAAACAATATCAACGTTTTTGTATCTATTCCTTATTGCTTTGAGAACCGTAAGCCCCCCAACTCCGCTGTCAAAGACACCTATCTTCATAAGGAGTTTATTCTATCTGGAATTTTAATTTTTTGACCCGAACCCTTATAGGTGTAATAAACCTTACATA
>CAYRMG010000017.1:0-11670 GCA_964425585.1 uncultured Aquifex sp.
TGAATTCAAGTGGAACATTTAATCCGAGAAAGCAGCAAACGTAGTATGTGTTATCTGGTTGGAACTTGCTAAAGGTTAAAATCCTAAAATTTTGCATAAGGTGAGCAGGGAACTATCAAGTTCTGGAGCAAGAAGGAAACAAGCCTATCATCCAGGAAAGGAGAAAATCGCCTATAGGCATACACCACTTTATTTACACCCTTGAGCACCACCCTTTTAGGTTTTTCTAAATCCAACTGACTTAGCTTTAACCCTGTTTCAGTGTCAACTCTTGCTTGACTAATAGCACAGACAAAGTCAATATTCTGAGAGATAAGGAAATTAAGAAGCTTATTAGGAGTAAGTGATGGAAGAAGACAAAGTATACGGGTTTTGTGGGAAAATATTTATCAGAGCTTTATATTTTAATTCCTCATTTTATCTTCCGTATCTCTATCAGCTTTTCTTCCTTCATTCTTCCTTTTTTATCTCTTTAGTCCCCCTTTTTCAATCCCTCGTAAAACTTTAGATTTATTTTTTAAATAATTCCAGAGAGACGCATTAGGAATTTTAGGATTTTTAATAGGTAAGCTGAACAACTTATCAGTCTGCAAATTTTCTATAAAATTCTTTTACTATGGAAGAACTAAAGGAATACAATCCGAAGGAGATAGAGGAAAAGTGGAGTAAATACTGGATAGAAAAAGCACTTTACCACGTTGAGAAGCCCGATGCCAAGAAAAAATTTTCCGTAGTGATACCTCCGCCCAACGTCACCGGTTCCTTACATATGGGACATGCCTTGAACGCAACGCTCCAGGACATCATAGTCAGATGGCAAAGAATGAAGGGAAAAAAGTGCGTTTGGGTTCCCGGATTTGACCATGCGGGTATAGCAACCCAATACGTTGTAGAAAAACAGCTCGCAAAAGAGGGAAAAAGTAGGCTTGAACTCGGAAGGGAAGAGTTCCTGAAAAAGGTATGGGAATGGGTTCCAAAATCAAGAAACGCCATAAGAACACAACTTACAAAGCTCGGGGTTTCCGTTGACTGGAAAAGGGAGAGATTCACCTTAGATGAAGGATTCTCAAGAGCTGTAAGGAAAGCTTTCAGAACCCTCTACGAAGAAGGGTTAATATACAGAGCGGAATATATAGTAAACTGGTGTCCTAAAGACCTCACAGCCTTATCCGACCTTGAGGTTGAGTATGAAGAGGAAAAGGGAAACCTCTGGTATATAAAGTATCCCGTTGTTGATGAAGAAGGAAAGGAAACGGGAGAGTTTATAACTGTTGCAACAACAAGACCGGAAACCATGCTCGGAGATACAGCTGTTGCGGTAAACCCCGAAGACAAGAGGTATAAACACCTTATAGGGAAGAAGGCTAAACTTCCCCTCGTGAATTGGGAGAGAAAGGATTTAAAGGGCAACACGGTCAGCAACATCATACCGATAATAGCGGATGAAAGGGTAAAAATGGATTTCGGAACGGGAGCGGTAAAGATTACACCCGCACACGACCCACTTGATTTTGAAATAGGGAAAACCCATAACCTTCCCTTCGTTAAGGTCATTGATGAAAGGGCAAAGATGACCGAAAACGCAGGAGAGTTTAAAAACCTTGACAGGTATGAGGCAAGGAAGAGAATCGTTGAAAGGCTTGAAGAAGAGGGATACCTGGAAAAGGTTGAGGAGATTGTTCACGCCGTAGGACATTGCTACAGATGTAAAACCGTAATAGAACCCCTCGTATCGGTTCAGTGGTTTGTAAAGGTTTCGGATCCCAAAATAAGGGATACCGCTATAAAAGTCGTGGAAGAAGGGGTAAAGGAAAGAGAGGAAAAAGAGCTTTACGTTCAGCTTGTGAAGGCAGAAGAGCTCAGCGTGGTGATACCTGTAAAGGAAGGGGGCAGACACACTGTAGTTGTCGTTCTTGACAAAAATGCAAAATTCCTCGCAGGAAAAAGGGAAGGGGAACTTGCTTACATTTACTACACGGATGATGAATCCCTTAATAGGGCAAAGGAGTTAACAAAGGAACTAAAGAATTACGAGTTTTTCGTCGCCTACGAGGGCGTGCCTAAGGTTGTCATTTTCGGAAACGAACAGCTAATTGAACCCGGAACATACCTTTTCGTTTATGACGGTGAAAAACTGGATATGTATTCACTGGAAAACGGAAAGATAAAGTTTATAAGGAATATCGGTAAGGGAGATGCAGACCTTGAGGTTTCCCAGAGATCCATGAGCGTAAAGGTTGAGAGAATAAAGAGATTAGAAGAAAGGGAAAAGAGGATAAGGTTTATACCCGAACACTGGAAGAAGTTTTACCTGGAGTGGATGTATAACCTGAAGGACTGGTGTATCTCAAGACAGATATGGTGGGGACACAGAATACCCGTATGGTATTGTAAGGACTGCGGAAACGTAAACGTATTCACCGACGATGACTTTGACAGGGCTTACGATAAGATAATATTCAACCTAATAGCGGACGGAAAGATAGAACAAGAATTTACACCCGAAGAGGTTGAAAACGTTTTAAAATCACCCCATTTTGTCCATCCCGAGATGACCGTTCTTGATTTTTACAAGAACTTCGTTTTTCACAGATACTACAACACCGATATAACTGCGGATTCGCTAAGACTTTTCTTTACTCAAGACGCAAATCCCATGGCCATGCTCACTCCGGGGATTTCAACGAGAAACCTATACAGGTATGACGCCCAAAAGAAGAAATGGAAGATGGTGCTGAGGTGTAAAAAATGCCGTTCCGAGAACCTTGAACAGGAAAAGGATGTTCTGGATACGTGGTTTTCTTCCGCACTTTGGCCTTTCGGTGTTTTCGGATGGCCTGAAAAAACGGAAGACCTTGAAAACCTCTACCCCACCGACCTGCTCGTTACGGGATTTGACATCATATTTTTCTGGGTTGCGAGAATGATTATGATGGGCACCCACCTTGCGGGAGATATCCCCTTTTACGATGTCTACGTTCACGCACTCGTGAGGGATAAATACGGAAGGAAAATGTCAAAAACAATAGGAAACGTAATAGACCCCCTTGACATTATAGAGAGGTATGGAGCGGATGCACTCAGGTTCACGCTGGCCATTCTGACGGTTCAAGGAAGGGATATAAAGCTCGCGGAAGAAAAGTTTGAGGGATACAAGCACTTTGCAAATAAAATATGGAACGCATCAAGATACGTTCTCATGAACACACCCCAGGACATAATAGCGAGAATTCCTTACATGGCACCCCTAAAGCCCGAAGACAAGTGGATAATAACGAAGCTCAACGAAACCGCACAAGAGGTAAACGAAGCCCTCGCCGAATACAATTACTCCCGTGCAGCTCACGCAATTTACGAGTTTCTGTGGAGTGATTACTGCGACTGGTATATAGAGTTTACAAAGGAAAGAGTCTATAAAAAGGCACCAGAAGATAACGAAGAAGAAAAAGCAAGGATAGAAAACGAAAGAACCACAGCCATTTACACGCTTTTATACGTTCTAGAGAAAGCCCTTAGAATTCTACACCCGTTCATGCCCTACATCACGGAGGAAATATGGCATAAACTTCCGAATGCGGAAGGGGAAAGCATATCCCTCAAAGAATTCCCCGAGAAGAACGAGGAGGAAATATACGAGGAGGAAAAGGAAAAGATAGAGAGACTAAAAGAGATAATAACCGCGATAAGGTCTTTGCGCTCCGCACTCCAGATAAAGCCCTCCGCAAAGGTAAAAGCATCTTTCAAAACGGAAAGCGAGTTCTCAAAGAAAGTAATAGAAGAGTTCAAGAACCACATACTAAACCTTGCAAGACTGGAAAGCTTTGAAGAAGTAAAGGAAAGACCCGAAAATACCGTTGCTACATTCTCAAGGGATACCGAGATATACCTATACATAGAGGGACATGTAAACCTTCAAGAACTTATATCCTCTTACGAGAAGAAGAAAGAAAAACTCCTCAAGGAGCTGGAAAGGGTAAATAAAAAACTCTCAAACGAGAACTTCCTCAAGAAAGCACCCGTTGAGGTAGTTGAAAAGGAAAAGCGGATAAAAGAAGAGCTTGAAAACGACCTAAAAAAACTTGAAGATATACTTAAAGTTCTCAAAGGCTGAAGTTTTTCCCTTTCCGTCCTATTTTAATACCTTATGTTTGTTAAAATTCTGCCTCCCGAGGTAAGGAGGAAAATTGCAGCGGGAGAGGTTATAGACGCTCCCGTTGATGTTGTAAAAGAACTTATGGAAAACTCCCTTGATGCAAAATCAACACGTATTGAAATTGAAATCGTTAAGGGAGGAAAAAGGCTTATCAGAGTAAAGGATAACGGGATAGGCATTCACCCGGAAGATATAGAGAAAGTTGTTCTTTCGGGAGCAACGAGTAAGATAGAAAAGGAGACAGACCTTTTGAATGTAGAGACATACGGATTTAGGGGAGAAGCGCTATACTCTATATCAAGCGTAAGCAAGTTCAGGTTAAGGTCAAGATTTTATCAAGAAAAGGAAGGAAGGGAAATAGAGGTTGAAGGGGGAACCCTGAAGAGTGTAAGAAGGGTGGGGATGGACATCGGCACGGAGGTTGAAGTTTACGACCTATTTTTTAACCTACCCGCAAGGAAGAAGTTTTTAAGAAAGGAAGACACGGAAAGAAGAAGGATAACGGAACTGGTAAAAGAGTATGCTATAGCAAATCCCGAAGTTGATTTTCTACTATTTTCCGAAGGAAAGGAAACACTTAACCTGAAGAAAAAAGACCCAAAAGGAAGAATTGAGGAGATTTTTAACTCCTCCTTTGAAGAAGAAACAGCGGAAAAGGAAGGAATAAAGGTAAAAGCATTCATATCAAGAAATCAAAAAAGGGGAAAGTATTACCTTTTTGTAAACTCAAGACCCGTTTACAACAAGAATTTAAAGGAATACCTGAAGAAAACCTTCGGTTATAAAACCATAGTTGTTTTATTTATTGATATCCCTCCTTTTCTCGTTGACTTTAACGTTCACCCCAAGAAAAAGGAAGTTAAGTTTTTAAAAGAGAGAAAGATTTACGAGCTCATAAGAGAGCTATCCTCCCGAAAACACCCGATTTTGGACATACCTTCCCTTCATCAAAAGGGAGAAATTTATAAACCGCTCTATGAGATTGTGGGTCAATTAAACGAGACCTTTATTCTGGTAAGCGACGGAAACTATTTATACTTCATAGACCAGCACCTCCTTGATGAAAGGATAAACTATGAAAAGAATGGCAATGAGGAAATAGCATGCAGAGTTTCCGTAAAAGCGGGGGAAAATTTAACGAGCGAAAAAATAAAGAAACTCATAAAAGAATGGCAAAATCTTGAAAATCCCCACGTATGTCCCCACGGAAGGCCGATATACTATAAGCTCCCTTTAAAAGAAATATACGAGAAGCTCGGAAGGAATTTTAAATAAAATTAAATGCGTATGTTCGGCATCAAATTCTCCCTTTCACTTATAGGGCTAATTGTATTTCTGATTACCTTTGCGGATTTCTTTGCCCCTTATCCTTACGATTTACAGAACAGAACCGCACCTTTCCACCCCCCTACAAAGATTCATATATTTAAGGACGGAAAGCTTACTTTTCCGTATGTAAACAAGTATGAGCTAGTAGACCCTCTCTTTAAGGTTTACAGGGAAAATAAGAAAGTTTCGTGCAGGCTTAAGTTCTTCACGAAAACCGAATACGGGTTTAAGTTCTTGAGTGTTGAAAAACCCTGTAATATTTACCTCCTCGGAACGGATAAGCTGGGAAGGGATGTTTTCTCACGCCTTCTTTACGGGGGAAGATACTCCCTCGGTATAGCGCTTATAGGAACCATAACCACCTTCTTTATCGGTGCCCTCGTGGGAGGCGTGTCGGGATACTTCGGCGGATTGACCGATACGTTGATAATGAGAACAGCGGAAATTCTTATGTCCATACCCACCTTTTACCTCCTTCTTTCCCTCAGAGCTGTATTTCCTTTAGAACTATCAAGCGGAGAGGTTTTTCTGATAATAGTTTTTATTCTTTCATTCCTCGGCTGGGCAGGTCTTGCCCGTGTTGTAAGGGGAATGGTTCTCTCCATAAGGGAAAAAGAGTTTGTTCTTGCGGCAAAAACATACGGAGCTTCAACTTTACGAATACTTTTTAAGCATATACTCCCCAATACATACTTTTACCTTATCGTTTCCGCAACAATGTCCATACCCGCGTTTATCCTGGGGGAAGCTTCGCTCTCACTTCTCGGGCTGGGCATACAGGAGCCCGTTCCGAGCTGGGGAAATATGCTCTCGGATGTAAGAAATATAAACACCCTTTCCTCATACCCCTGGCTTGCATCTCCCGGAATGGCTATATTTTTAACGATAATTGGTTTTAACATACTCGGGGATAGCCTCTTGAAAAAGCACAGACATGAAAGTCAAGGTAAATAAAGCGGGAAAACTCTTCATAGGAATAACCATCATTATGGGCATTGCGGCGGTAAATACGGGAAACAATCTCCTTTATCTCATAGTTTCCTACATGCTTTCGGGGATGCTCGTAGCAGGCATAATCTCCATTTACAACCTGAAGCGTTTAAAGATAACCGTTAGGCTTCCCGAAGAGGTATACGCGGAAATGCCCGTTATCGGAAAAGTAGGAATTAAAAGGGAAGCCCCCTTTCCCTCATTCTTAATACGAATAAATAACGGCTTTTCGGAAACAGTCTTTACTATTGTTGATAGGAATTTTATTTTCAAGGAAGCAGAGTTTATCTTTCCTAAAAGGGGATATTACAAAAGGTTAAAACTTGAAATAAGTTCGGACTTTCCCTTAGGAATGTTTACAAGAAGATACGAAACCGAAATTGATATAAACCTCGTGGTGTTCCCCAAACCCGTAAAAGTAAGCGAGAGCGAGGTAATTTTTAATAGCTCAACCGCAAAGGAAAACCTACAGGGAAGAGGAAAAGGAAGCGAGGATATAAAGGAAGTAAAAGATTACATGAACGAGCCCGTAAAGTTAATACACTGGAAGGTTTCTGCAAAATACAACGAGCTTAAAGTCAAAGTAACGGAAGGTGAAGAACAAAATTCAGTTATCTTAAGCATTGATTCGGTAAAAGGGAGTAAAGAAGAAAAATTATCAAAGCTCACATATCTCGTTGACAAATACATAAGTAAAGGGTTCGCTGTGGGACTTGAGATCGGAAAGAAGAAGATAGAACCATCTACCGGAAAAAAACATAAGCTCAGACTTTTGAAAGAGCTTGCCCTTTACTAATTTCCTGATATTTTCTCCACAGGGCTTCCTTTAACTCGTTTAAACCTTCCCCTGTAAGAGCGGAAACAGCGTAAAACTCGTATCCCATATTCTCAAAAGATTTTTTTAGTTCCGAAAGAATATTTTTATCGCTAAGAGCATCAACCTTATTTGCTACAACTATCTGGGGCTTCTTGGAAAGCTCCGGGCTGTATAGGTATAACTCCCTGTTTATAATTTCAAAGGCTTCCAAAGGTTCCCTTTCTCTAAAGTCGGATACATCTATGACGTGAACTAAAAACTTTGTCCGCTCTACATGCCTCAGAAACTCATGGCCGAGTCCTGCATTTTTATGGGCATCTTCTATGAGTCCCGGTATATCCGCTATTACGAGTCTCCTCTCCCAATCCAACTCCATAACGCCTAAATTGGGCGTAAGGGTTGTAAATGGGTAGTTGGCTATTTTCGGGTTTGCCCTTGTGAGCTTAGAAAGAAGTGTTGACTTTCCGACATTCGGAAATCCTACAAGCCCTACATCCGCTATAAGCTTTAGCTCAAGAATAATCCACCTTTCCTCTCCCGGTTCTCCTTTTTCCGCATAGGTAGGTGTCTGGTTTGTAGGTGTTGCAAACCTTGCGTTTCCCCTACCTCCCTTTCCTCCTTTGGCAACCACACATCTTTGGCCTTCCTTTACGAGGTCGCATATAACCTTTCCCGTTTTTGCATCCTTTACCACGGTTCCCACGGGAACGTAAATTATCAGGTCTTCACCGTTCTTTCCGTGCATCTTTTTTCCTTTTCCCGGTTGTCCGTTTTCCGCCACAAAGTGTTTTTTATATTTAAAGTCAAGAAGCGTATGTTTTGATGAGGTAGCTACGAGAATAACATCTCCACCTTTTCCCCCGTCTCCTCCTGCAGGTCCTCCCTTAGGCCTATACTTTTCCCTTAAAAACGCTACAGCTCCGTCTCCTCCCTTTCCCGCTCTTACGTAAATCTTTACCCTATCCACAAACTTCTCCATACCGAGAGATTAAATATATACCTTTTAGTCCCTGAGAGCTTCTTGAAAATCAATACAATAAAAAAACTTTTATCCACATTTTTTCCACAATTTATCCACAATTCATCCACATTATCCACATAGTTTATCCACATGAAGAATTTACTCCTCGGTTTTCAAAGGTTTTACGAACCACAAGTAAAATTCCGTAAGTTATTTATAGAGCGTAATTTTTTGCACAACATGTGGATAAATGATATGGTAATGTGGAAAACTCAAAAGTTATTCATAGAACTGGACAAATTTGTGACAAGAATTTTAAGGTTTATAAGTAACTTATAAACAGAATGTGGATAAATGTGGATAAATTCATAAGTGAATCATAGAACTGGACAATCTAATGATTAAAAAGTGATGGATTATGAATAACTTAAGAAGAGAATGTGAATGAAATGTGGATAAAATTTTCTAAAGTCGTTGAAAATCAAGGGGGTATTAATTTGTCCACAGGATTTTACCCGCCCTATTATTATTCTTTAAATACAAAATAATAAGTATGGAAATAGAAAGAGAAGAAGTAGAGAGAAAAGTAAAAGAAATAGTTGAGCCCGTTATAAAAGGTATGGGGTTTAAACTGTTTGATGTAGAGTTCAAACCCGAAGGAAGGGGATGGGTCTTGAGAATAATAGCGGATAAAGAGGGAGGTATAACTATTAAAGACTGTGAAGAGATTAGCAAAAGGGTGAGCGCTATTCTTGATGTTGAGGACATGATTCCCTTCTCTTACCTTCTTGAGATAAGTTCTCCCGGGCTTACGAGACCTCTTACGAAGATAGAACACTACGATTTCTTCAAGGGAAGACTTGTTAAACTTATCCTTAAAGAGCCTATAGGAGGAAAAAGGGAAGTGGTGGGAACGATAGAGGAAGTAAAGAACGGTATAATAGATATTCGCGACAGGGAAAAGGGTGAAATCCTGCATATTCCCTTTTCTGCCATAGCTAAGGGAAGGCTGGAGATTGAAGGATGGTAAAGGGAGCACTACAAAAACTTATAGAACAAGTTGCTGAAGAACACGATTTACCCGAAAAAGTTGTTGAAAAGGCTTTAAAAAATTCAATAGCCATAGCAATAAAGAGAGATAAAAAAATAAAGGACAATATAGAAGTAGAGTTTACCGATGAAGGTATAAAGGTTTATACGGTTAAGAAGAAGGGAAATAAAAAACTCAAGTTTCCCTTGGACATATCTCCCGAAGATGTTAATAGAATTGCGGCTTTTGCGGCTAAAGAGGAGTTTCTAAAAGAACTGGAAAAAGCGGAACAAGAAAGGGGATTTCTTGAGTTTAAGGAACTTGAGGGTGAAATTGTATACGGTATAGTAAGAAAAGTTCTTGAAAACGGGGACGTAATCGTTGACCTCGGAAAAATAGACGCAATACTGCCAAAGAAGGAACAATTACCGAACGAAAGTTATAAGACCGGGGATAGGGTTAAAGCGCTTCTGGTGGAGGTAAAAAAAGTAAGGGGGGAACCGCTCTTAATTCTTTCAAGAACCCATCCTAACTTCTTGAGAAAACTTTTAGAACAAGAGGTTCCGGAAATCAGGGAAGGTTTAATAGAGGTTAAGGCGGTTGCAAGGGTGCCCGGAGAAAGGGCAAAAGTTGCGGTTGATGCAAAGGAGATGAAAATGGATCCTGTGGGGATAGTTGTGGGGTTGAAAGGGGTAAGGATACAAAAGATATCGGAAGAACTGGGGGGAGAAAAGATTGACGTAATAAGATGGAGTGACGATATAGCGGAGCTCATAAGAAGGGCTTTAGCACCCTCTCATCCTCAAAAGATTAGGCTTTTCCCTTACGAAAGAAGGGCGGAAGTTGCGGTTCCGGAAGAGGAGCTTTCCCTTGCAATAGGAAAGAAAGGAATAAACGTAAAGCTTGCATCAAAGTTAACAGGATGGCATATAGACGTTTTATCCGTTAAGGATTTTGAAAAGCTTGAAGAGCTGAGAAAGAAAAATGAAGGAGAAGGTAAAGAATCTTCTGAGGCTTAGTATAGAAAAGCTCGTATACGGAGGATACGGACTTGCAAGAACAAACGGGAAAACAGTTTTTGTAAGATTTGCCGCTCCTAAGGAATTGGTAGATGCGGAAATAATAAAGGAGAAAAAAGATTTCTCCGAAGCGTTAGTAAGAAAGATAGTTTTGTCCTCCCCTTCAAGGAGAGAAGCCCCCTGTCCCTATTACGGTATCTGCGGAGGTTGTCAGCTTCAACACATAACTTACGAGGAACAGATAAACTCAAAAAGAAGTATACTTTTGGAGAGTTTAGAAAGAATAGGAAAGCAGAAGGAAGTCCCCTACAAAGGAGAAATACCATCAAAGAAGGAATTCAACTACAGGGTAAGGGTGCAGTTTAAGGTTCACGATGGAAAGGTAGGATTTTTCCGATGGGATAAAAAGGAGGTTGTTGATATAGACGAGTGTCTTCTTGCCCATGAGAAGATAAACGCTCTTATACCGAATATACGGGAAAGTCTGAAAATTGTGAAAGATGTTCAGGAGGTTCATGTAAATTATTCACCTTCAAGGGATGAAGCAACGCTTAAATTTATAACCATAACCCATACGGAGGAATCCCTTCTTGAGAATATCCTTGAGGATGTATTTCCCGAGTGGGTGGTGGGTATAGGAAATTACGGAAGGGTCGGAAATACCCTTGTAAAGAGGTATAAGGTTGGTAGGGAACACATATTTATGGACGTAGGAAAGTGGAAATACAGGGTAAGTAATGATAGTTTTTTTCAGGTTAATTATACCCTTTGGGAGGATTTTATAGACTCGGTTGTTAACCTGAGCGGTAAATTTAAAAGGGCGGCAGACCTGCACGCGGGTGTGGGATTCTTCACGATACCTGTATCCGAAAAGGGAAATTTTGTAGAGGGGGCGGATGCAAATCCTTCCGCTGTAAAAGACGGTGAATACAACGCAAAACTAAACGGCAGGGACAACGTAGTTTTTACCGAATCAACCGCATACAAGTATCTTAAGAGAAGAGCAGGGGAGATATTTGACCTCATACTCCTTGACCCTCCGAGGGGTGGTCTATTGAAGGAAGAGATAGACCTTCTCACTAAGAACAAACCCGAGAGGATAATTTACATCTCGTGTAATCCTACGACTTTTGCGAGAGATGTTAAGATGCTGTCAAGGGGCGGTTATAAACTCACTCTCCTGAAGCTCATAGATAACTTCCCCCAGACCTTTCACATAGAAAGCATAGCTCTTCTTGAAATTTCCGAGTAATTATAAGACCTGAAACTCTATGTATCCCTTTTCCGCCTTTACGGGTTTTACAACCGCCTTTTCTTCACTCATAAACTGGACAAACCCCTCCACGAGTCCCGCAAGAAAATGAACAACGG
>CAYRMG010000017.1:11770-25700 GCA_964425585.1 uncultured Aquifex sp.
GGTATTTTTGTCTATTACCTCGGGAAGTTTCCCTATAAGGCTTTCAAGTAGTTTAGGACCGCTGTGTCTTCCAGCCTCCCTTAAAACAGCACCCGCTCCCCTCTCACCTATGAGACCTTTTACTCCCTCAATTGCATCCACAAATGCTACAAGTAGAATGTCCGAATCAACCATTATCTAAATCTATATCATTTACATAGTAATCTATTCCATAAGAACTTTTTAAAACTTTGAAAGCGTCGGTTATACATCTGTCAAAGGTCTTTTCAAGACTTCTTAAAAAGTAGTAAATCTCCCTTTTGGGAATGTATGCAACGCCCAGCCACTTTCCTTTATGGGTGAGAATTGAAGCGATACCTCCTAGGGAAATCTTTACCAGCTTATCCTCAACCAATCTATTTCCCGCATCTATTACGAGGATATCGTCGCCTTTTAACTTTCTCAATCCTTTATAAACTCCGAAATTTAGCGTTCCTCGGGTGTTGTTTATAAAGCAGAACTCGGGAAAAAGTTTGAAGGCATCAAGAAAACTTTCGGTTATTACAGCGTAAAGATTATCTATACCGAGCTTTTTTCTTATAAACCTGTAGTTTTCCTCGGTTAGTTTTAATACACTATCCTTCTTTTTTTCAAGCTCACTGTAAAAAACGAGAAGAACTTTCATAAGGAAGAATTTTAGACCTGAAGGAGAATGCTTCGGAGCTTTTCCGAGTCTTTTCTTTCTTGGAGTATTCCCCTGTCGTGCACTTGCTTGTCAATCCTTGAAGGCTGTAATCTGGATATAATGTAGTCCATCGCCTTGTAAGCCTTTGACGGGTCTCCGCAAGTGTAAACGTCAACAGTTGCTATACCGTGCTCCGGCCACGTGTGAATGGAGATATGAGATTCCGCAAGTAGGATAACACCGGTTGCTCCGTGAGGTTGAAACTGGTAGTAATGGGAGGAAATTTTCGTCAGATCCGCATACTTTACAGCTCCCTCCAACACTTCTCTGATATCTTCTACTCTGTCAATCTTATCCGCTTCAATCCCGTAAAGGTCCGCTAGGATATGCAGTCCGAGGGTCTTTGCCATTTCATATCCTCCCTTGAGAAGTTTTTAAAGAGTTTTGCAAAAACTACATGTCGCATAATTGCCTCCTTAGGCAAAATAACAGTATAATACAATAACCGTGAAAAAAAAAGATTAATTTACCTGAGACCCACTCAATCTATTGTCAAGAATGCAATTTTTAATATCCTCGGGGATATATCCGGTCTTAAGTTTCTTGACCTCTTTGCGGGAACGGGTCAAATAGGCCTGGAAGCGGAAAAAAGGGGAGCAAACGTTACTTTTGTTGAAAAAAATAGAAGGCTCTCCGATATGATAAAAAAGAAGACGAAAAGCGGAAAAGTAATTACCGCGGATGCCTTAAGCTTTTTAAGAAAGGGAAAAGAAAAATTTCACATAATATTTGCGGACCCTCCTTACGCTTATGACAAATACGATAAGCTAATTGATTTAGCCCTTTCAAGGCTTGAAGAGGGGGGAGTTTTCATACTTGAACACGACAAGAGAAGGAGTTTTAACGCACCCGAAGAGAGGAAATACGGTGATACAGTATTATCAATATGGGTAAAAGAGTAGTTTATCCGGGAACATTTGACCCGCCCCACTTTGGTCATTTGGATATAGTAAAAAGGAGTGCCAGGATTTTTGATGAGGTTATTGTCGCCATAGCCAAAAAGCCAAGAAAGTATCTCCTCTTTGATATAGAAGAAAGAGTTGAGATGTTCCGCAAAATGGTTGAAGGTTTACCGAACGTGAAGGTCAAGAGTTTTGACTCTCTTCTTGTTGATTTTCTGAAGGAGGAAAACGTAAACGTGATAGTGAGGGGAGTGAGACTATTCACGGATTTTGAGTATGAGCTTCAGATAGCCCTTACGAATTACAAACTTGCGGGTGTTGAAACCATATTTATGATGCCTTCTCAGGACTATATACACATAAGTTCAACGATTATCAGGGATATAGCTTCTTACTGCGGAAAATTAGAGGAACTTACCCATCCATTTGTTGTAAAAAAACTGAGGGAGAAGTTCGGATGTTCTTAGTTATTCTCCTTTTTTCCTTTTTATTTGCAAAAGAGCTGTGTCTTGAGTTTAATATCAACACCGATGACCCTTACCTGAACAAGAGGGTAGAGCAATACGTTGAAGAACTTGCCCTTGAATCGGGATTTAAGCTCGGTTGTTCGGAAAAATCCTTAAACCTGCCCGTGAGTGCTTCCTTTTCCGAGAACGGGATTGCTATATCTCCAAAGCAAAGGGTATCAACATACCTTTTTAGCTTGAGTGTAAACATAGGAAATGAAAGTTTTTCAACAAGTGTCCCTTACTCTCTTCCATCGGGAGCCTTCGGTGAGCTTCCGAGAAGGAAAGCCCTTGAAGAAGCTATAAAGAGGCTAAGGCTTCCCATAATTAAATACTTCACAGAGCTTTACGCCGGAAAAAGAGAACCTTAAGATTTCCCTTATGGATGCGATTCAAGAGATAAAAAGGGTAATTCCTCAAGTGGAGAGATATGTAAAGCAAAGGATGGAGGAGTTTGAGCGTCTGGGAAAAGAGGGAAAAACCCATTTTGATTTTCGTCCCTTTTTGGACATAGATTACGATGCGGGGATATTCTCAGAGCTGTGTTTTTGCATACTTACCGCAAATTCTTCCGCAACGCTCGGCATAAAAATACAGGCAAACCTCGGAGATAAAGGGTTTATGGAAAAATCGGAAGAGGAGCTTACACAGATTTTCTCTTCCTTCGGACACAGGTATGCCCAGCAAAGGGCTCAAAGAATAGTAGAAGCAAGGGATAAATTCAAAGATGTCTTATCCCTGATAAAAAAGGAAAAAAATCCAAAAGTTATAAGGGAACTCCTTGCGGATTCAAAATCAAGATTCAAAATAAAAGGTTTCGGATATAAGGAGGCTTCCCACTTCCTAAGAAACATAGGCTTTAAGGATGTTGCCATAATAGACAGGCATATATCAAGATTTTTGATGGAAAAGGGACTTCTAAGACAGGTAAAAACCATTACACCGAAGGTTTACCTTGAAGCGGAGAAAGCCCTTGAGCACCTGGCAAAGGAGCTGAATTTAACATTGGGAGAACTTGACCTATATATTTTTTACATAAAAACGAAAAAAGTTTTGAAATGAAAAAAAGTTCAGGCTATATTTTTTCTCTTATTAATAGGAGGAGGATATGGAGAAGGAACTTCTTGAGAAATGCAAAAAGAGGCTCTTAGAAGAAAAGGCAAAAATACTGGAAAGATACTTTGAAAAGGAAGAAACTCAGCAAAGGCTTGGGGAGGAATCAAGGGAGCCGAGAGACTGGGAAGATATAGGACAGATAACCTACACCGAAGAGCTCCTTGATAACTTATCGCAGGTTGAGATGACAACACTAAAAGAGATAGACTATGCGCTTGAGAAAATAGAAAAGGGAGTTTACGGGATATGTGAAAGGTGCGGTGAAGAAATACCCGAACAGAGATTATGCGCCATACCCTGGACAAGATACTGTGCAAAGTGTGCGGAAGAGGTAGAAAAGGAAAGCGGAACTTACATGCCCTCTTACGGCATAGATATGTATAACCCCGAAAACATACAGGTAGAGAGGGAGGATATAGGGGAAGCATGATAGAATACTCCCTATGCTCTGGAAAAAATCCCTAATTGAACTTAAAGAACTTCTCAAAAAAGGAGAAGTATCCCCTAAGGAGGTTATTGAAAGTTTTTACGATAGATTCACTCAAACGGAAGAAAAGATTAAAGCATACATAACGCCTCTTTATGAAAAGGCCTTAAAAGAAGCGGAAAACCTGAGGGATAGAAATAAACCCCTTTACGGTATTCCCGTAGCGGTTAAAGACAATATACTCGTTGAAGGGGAAAAAACTACGTGTGCTTCAAAGATTCTTGAGAATTTTATAGCACCTTATGATGCGACAGTTATAAAAAGATTGAAGGAAGCGGGAGCTCTTATAGTTGGAAAAACGAACTTAGATGAGTTCGCAATGGGTTCCTCAACCGAGTATTCCGCTTTCTTCCCGACGAGAAATCCGTGGGATACAGAGAGAGTTCCGGGCGGTTCTTCGGGCGGTTCCGCGGCTGCCGTTTCCGTTCTTTCCGCACCCGTTTCCCTCGGCTCTGACACCGGTGGTTCAATAAGACAGCCCGCAAGCTTCTGCGGGGTCATAGGAATTAAACCTACCTACGGTAGGGTATCAAGATACGGTCTTGTTGCCTTTGCCAGCTCTTTAGACCAAATAGGCGTTTTCGGAAGAAGAACGGAGGATGTAGCCCTCACTTTAGAGATAATAAGCGGTTGGGACAAAAGGGACAGCACATCCGCAAAAAAACCCGTTCCCAACTGGAGCGAGGAAATAAAAAAGGAAGTCAAAAATCTGAAGGTAGGTATACCTAAAGAGTTCTTTGAGTTTGAGCTTCAAAGGGAAGTAAAGGAAGCTTTTGAGAACTTCTTAAGAGAGCTTGAAAAGGAAGGGTTTGAAATACTTGAGGTTTCTCTTCCCCACGTAAAGTATGCAATACCCGCTTACTATATAATTGCACCTTCGGAAGCTTCGTCAAACCTTGCGAGATATGACGGAGTGAGATACGGCTATAGAGCCAAAGAATACGGGGACATAATTGAGATGTTTTCAAAAACCAGAGATGAGGGATTCGGAGCGGAAGTAAAAAGGAGAATAATGCTCGGAACCTTTGCCCTATCCGCGGGATATTATGATGCCTATTACTTAAAAGCTCAGAGAGTAAGAAGGTTAATATACGAGGACTTTATGAAGGCTTTTGAGAAAGTTGATATAATTGCTTCTCCTACAACACCTACCCTTCCTTTTAAGTTAGGTGAAAGAACGAAAAACCCGATAGAGATGTATCTTTCCGATATACTCACCGTTCCGGTAAACCTTGCGGGTCTTCCGGCTTTATCAATGCCCATAGCCTGGAAGAATAACCTCCCTGTGGGGGGACAGCTTATAGGGAGACCGTGGGATGAAACAACCATACTGAGGGTTTCATACCTTTGGGAACAGAAATTTAAACACTACGAAAAAATACCCTTATTGTAAATGTATAATCATTTTCTCGGTATATCCTTTGCTCTTTTATCCGCTTTCTTCTGGGCTACCAATGATATCTTCAACAAAAAGCTCCTTGATGAAGGATATGATGAGAACTTTATCCTTTGGATTAGGTTTCCACTGGGAGGTTTATTCCTCTTTCCTTTAGGGATTATAAACTGGGACTTTAATAAAATTCTTTTCCTTACAACTTTTCTGTGGCTTCCCATTGAGATAGTAGCTTCCATATTCTTCATAAAGGCTATAAAGTATTCCCCTTTATCGGTTGCAATGCCTTTCTTTACGACCATGCCCGTTTTTTCTGCCATCGGGGGGTGGGTTATACTGGGCGAAGAACTTAATTTAAAGGGATGGCTCGGAATACTTCTAATATTTTACGGCAGCCTAAAACTCGCTCAGGGAGATCTTAGGTCTTTTCTAAAGATAAATAGAGGGGTTATCTACGCACTTATTTCCTCTTTGCTTTTCGGTATAAACGTCGTAATAGGGAAGATAGCGGTTGTAAACAGCAATCCCTTTTTCTTTTCTTGGTATTACTGTGTCGTTATGAGTTTAGCTCTCCTTTTCTTCGTAAAGAGATTCCCCCATACGGAAGCGCTTAAAAGATATGAGTTTCCCCTCTTGGGAATTCTTTTTTCCTTGGGAATGATTACGTATACATACGCATACCTTTTTACCTACGCCTCGTATGTTTCCGCTGTTGAAAGGTTATCCATAATTCTTGATGTAATTTACGGTAGGGTTATATTCGGCGAAAAAGTAAGGAATGCCCTTAAGGCAAGCCTTATTATGGTGCTGGGAGCTTTACTTCTGAGCCTCTGAGGAGCTCAACAATCGTTCTAATCCTTTCTTTTACCTCTTCTTCTTTGCCTACAACGTTTATATGTCCCATCTTTCTCCTTGGCTTTTTCTTTTTCCCATACCAGTATATCTTTGTTCCTTCAACGGATAAAATATCCCTTATAGGTATTTCGGATATATCCCTCCCGAGAATGTTCACCATTCCCGAGGGTGTCTTTATCGCGGTAGAACCTAAAGGTAAATCCGTCAAAGCCCTGAGAAAGTTCTCAAACTGGGAAGTATAAGCTCCGTCAAGGGTCCAGTGACCGCTGTTGTGAACTCTGGGGGCAAACTCGTTTATGAGAACCTTCCCGTTTTTTAGAAGAAAGAACTCAACGGTGAAAACACCTATGTAGTTTAGCTCTTCCATTAGCTTCTGCGTTATATCTTGGGCTTCCTTTATATGTGCAAAGGGAACGTAGTTATAAAGGAGAATTCCGTTTTCATGTTTATTGAAAGGTTGAGGATAAAAGAGCACCTCTCCCTCCTTGTTCCTTACCCCTATACACGATATTTCCGCTTCAAACTCTATAAATTCTTCAACAATGAACCACTCATCCCTTTCATGATTTTTTACAACCTCGTTTATATCCTCCTTTTTCTCTATTCTGTATTGCCCTTTTCCGTCATATCCCAGCTTTTCCGCCTTTGCTACAGCGGGAAGTCCTATCTCATCAACGGCTTCGTATAATTCATCCCTCTTTACTACTACAAACCTCGGAACGGGAAAACCCTTATCTTTTAGAAACTTTTTTTCCCTTATTCTGCTCTTCTTTATAAAAAGAGCCTCCAGATTGAGAAGTTTATTCCCTACCTTCTCTATTATTCTGTCTTCTATGTGTTCAAACTCGTAGGTTATTACGTCACACCTTTCATAAAACTTCTCAATTTCGTAAGACCTAAAACACCTGTCCGCAATTCTGCAGGCGGGCGCATCTTCCTTGTCCTCAAGAACATAGAAGGTATACCCCAGCTTTCTCCCTTCAAGAATTGTCATCCAGCCTAGCTGTCCACCTCCCAGTATACCTATCTCAAGCATGCTCAGTTTCCCCTTTTTGCTTTTATCCTTCTTAACTCCTTCATAAAGGCCTCCAAAGCCTTTTTTTCTTCATCTCTGTAGAAAAACTCCTTTTGAATTGCGTAATCCCAATTAACTTTTTTTCCGTCAAACCAAGGACCGTCAAGACATGCAAGCTTTTCCTCTCCCTCTATGAGAACCCTGCACGCAAGGCATAGCCCGTTTGCATCAAGTATATGGGCGTTAACCATCGCAATGTGGTTAAGTTCCTTTTCCTTTGCAACTTCGCAAACCATCTGTGAATCTATGTTACTTCCCGCACTAACCACTAAGTCGGGTTTCACAAAGTTATCAAGAAAATACCTTAGAGCCCAATCGGTGTTTCCCTCCTCCCCTAAAGAGCCGTCTTCCGTAAAGAGCAAAAACTCCTCGGAAATATCCGCAGCTTTTTCGGTTAGAAAAACCTTTTCCTCATTCTCACCTACGTGTATGAAGTAAACTTCATTACCTCTTTCTCTTAGGGCTTTTCCTACATTTATAAGCGGTGCTATTCCCCAGTTTTTTGAGATTAATAAAACCTTTCCGTATTCCTCAACGGGAAAAGGGGAGCCACAGGGAGCCTCTATAAAGCTAAAACCATCTTCAAGAAGTTCAACTATCTCAAGAGTAGCCCTTCCTACCGCTTCAACCAAAAAGGTATAAGAACTTTCCTTTACCTCAAGAAAGGACAAAGGAATGGGCTCGGAGTCTTCTCTGAACTGAACAAGGGCATACTGGCCGGGTTTTACGAGTTTAGCCCTGCTGTCTTCAATCTCAAGCAAAACCGCGGACGGTGTTAGCTTCTCTTTTTTAATTACCTTATACATCAGCCGCTTACCTTCATAATGTATTCAAGGCAGGTTCTCACTCCGAATCCTGTTCCTCCTTTCGTGTAGTAAGCGTAATCTTCCTTTGACCATGCAGGGCCTGCTATATCAAGGTGAACCCATTTTATACCTTCTCCTACGAACTCCTCTAGGAACATCGCTGCAGTTATAGCTCCGCCGTATCTTCCTCCGGTGTTAAGAACATCGGCAACCGTGTTTTTAATCTTCTTTCTTAACCTTTCGTCATCCATCGGGAGCTCCCAGACCCTCTCTCCGGTTCTTTTGGCTATTTCTTTAATCTCTTGGCCGAAATCGGGAGAGTTGGTGAAGAGTCCCGCGGTATACTCGCCGAGAGCTACCATACAAGCACCCGTTAGCGTTGCCATGTCTATAATCTTGTCGGGCTTTAGCTCGCTCGCGTAAGATAGGGAATCAGCCATAGTAACCCTTCCTTCCGCGTCCGTATTGTCTATTTCTATATACTTTCCGTTCTTAGCCCTTATAACGTCATCGGGTCTGTATGCATTTCCGTCGGGCATGTTTTCTGCGGCGGCTATAATTCCGTGAACCTCAACCTGGGGTTTTAGCTGAGCTACCGCTCTCATTATACCGAGAACCGCACAAGCTCCGCTTTTGTCCATCTTCATATTTCTCATGTAATCTCCGGGCTTTATGTTAAGTCCACCGCTGTCAAAGGTGAGACCCTTTCCGACTATCGCTATCTTCTCTTTCGGTTTACCTTCGGGTTTATAGATAAGGTGTATAAACCTCGGGGGTGTTGCGGAGCCCTTTCCCACGGAGTAAAGTGCCATCATTCCCATTTCCTGAATTTCTTTCTCGTCGTAGACCTTGCATTCAAGTCCGTATTCTTTTGCAAGTCTTTGAGCTTCCTCGGCAAGTGTTACGGGATTTATCACATTTCCGGGTTCGTTTACGAGATTTCTCGTGTAGTTTTGAGCTTCCGCAAAAATCTTTCCTTTCTCTATCCCTTTGTCTTCTCCCCTGTGTATAAGTAATTCCTTCAATTCAAAACTATCTTCCTTTTTGCTCTTGTATTTATCAAAGCTGTAGCTTCCGAGTATCGCACCCTCCGTTAGAGCTTTTGAAATTTCCTCGGTGATATCCCCCCTTCTCGGAGTTATAACAAGCGTTGAATCTACTTTATCTTTTTTCAGCCTTTTTACGAGATTTGCTATTGCTCTTCTGTATGTATCCTCGTCTACCTTTTCCTTCTTTCCGAGCCCCACCAGATAAACCGCACTGACCGAAAGTCCGACCGTGGGAACCTTTAAAATTTCCCCTTCTTTCCCTTTAAAGTTTTCAACCTCAAGGACTTTCCTTACCCTGTTTGCAAGCCCCTTGGAAAGTCTTCCGACAGGTCTCATATCCCCTTCGTAAACCATAAGGGATATACTTTTCCCTTTAAAAGCCTTTATATCATCTCTGTAGCTCTTTACTTCCATCTCTTCTCACCCCTTTATATACTATATACTTTAAATGCCCAAAAGAACCGATATAAAAAAGATACTGATAATTGGTTCCGGGCCGATAGTAATAGGCCAGGCGGCTGAATTTGACTATTCCGGAACTCAAGCGTGTAAAGCCCTGAAACAGGAAGGGTATGAGATTGTTCTTGTAAATTCAAACCCCGCAACCATCATGACGGACCCGGAAATAGCGGATAAGACTTACATAGAACCGCTTACCGCGGAAATACTGGAAGAGATAATAAAAGCGGAAAGGCCCGACGCACTTCTTCCCACGCTCGGGGGACAAACGGGTCTGAATCTCGCTGTTGAACTGTATGAGAGCGGAGTTCTTGATAGATACGGAGTTGAGCTAATAGGTGCCAATTATGAGGCGATAAAAAAGGGAGAGGACAGAGAACTGTTCAAGAAGGCTATGGAAAATGTCGGGCTGAAGGTTCCCGAAAGTGCGATAGTTCGTTCAATGGAAGAAGGTCTAAAAGCGGTAGAAAGAATAGGCTTTCCCGTTATTCTCAGACCTGCCTTTACTTTGGGAGGAACGGGTAGTTCAATAGCTTATAACGTTGAGGAGTTTAAGGAAAAACTAAAGGTAGCCCTGGAGACTTCTCCCATTCATGAAGTGCTCCTGGATAAATCCCTTATAGGCTGGAAGGAAATAGAGTTTGAGGTTGTTAGGGATAAATCGGACAACGTAATAATCGTATGCGCCATAGAAAACTTAGACCCTATGGGTGTTCATACGGGTGATTCAATCACCGTAGCACCCACCCAGACCCTTACCGATAAAGAGTATCAAATGCTTAGGGATGCGGCAATAGCGGTAATAAGGGAGGTTGGAGTTGATACTGGAGGTTCAAATATACAGTTTGCCCTTTCTCCCGAAAGCGGTGAGTTTTACGTGATAGAAATGAACCCCAGAGTTTCCCGTTCCTCCGCTTTGGCATCAAAGGCAACAGGATTTCCCATAGCAAAGGTCGCGGCAAAACTCGCGGTCGGATATACCCTTGACGAGTTGAAGAACGATATAACGAAGTTCACACCCGCTTCTTTTGAGCCTTCAATAGATTACGTTGTCGTAAAAATCCCCAGATTTGACTTTGCAAAGTTCCCTGAAGCTGACAGGACACTCACAACCATGATGAAATCCGTCGGTGAAGTAATGGCAATAGGAAGAACATTCAAGGAGGCACTTCTCAAAGCTATAAGAAGTCTTGAAATAGACAGATACGGCCTTTCTTTTCCGAGGTTCTCGGAGGTTGATAAAATAGAGCTTGATAGACATCTCATAAATCCAAATCCCGACAGGCTATGGTATATTGCGGAAGCTATAAGGAGAGGATACACAATAGACGAAATCTATGAACTTACAAAGATAGATAAGTGGTTCTTATACAATATAGAGGAAATAGTAAGATTTGAGGAAAACCTTAAAAAGGAAGAGCTTACACCGGAGCTTCTCAGAAGAGCAAAGGAGCTCGGATACTCGGATGCGGAAATAGCAAAAATAAGAGGAAAAAGGGAGGAGGAAATTAGAAATCTAAGAAAATCTTACGGAATAATGCCTTCCTTTAAAGGTGTTGATACCTGTGCGGGGGAATTCGTAGCCTACACACCTTATTATTACTCTTCTTACGAGAGACCCTATTACACCCTTGAAGGTGGGGAAATACTTGATGAAGATTAAGAAATACATATATGAACTTCCCGAGGAGGAATTTTACGAGCTCGTTTACTCCGAGAACTTACCCGCGGAAGTGGTAAATAAAAAGGAGGGAAAGGTTGTATTTGCCCTGTATCAAGAACTCAAGAAGCTAAAGCCTTTGGAAATTCAAGAGGTAAAAAATGACTGGGAAAAATGGAAAGAGAACTTTAAACCCGTTGAGGTTGACGACTTTGTTATACTACCACCGTGGAAAAGAGCGGTTTACATAAAACCGGGTATGGCGTTCGGAACAGGCCTTCATCCAACGACAAGATTGTGTATAAAGGCCCTTAAGAGGTATCTAAAAAAAGGGATGAGTGTTCTTGACGTTGGAACAGGGAGCGGAATACTTGCAATCGTTTCTAAACTCCTTGGAGCTTCAAAAGTCCTGGGTATAGATATAAGCGAAGATGCGATAAGAGAATGTAAGGAAAACGCAAAGCTGAATAAAGTTAGGGTAAACTGCCTTAAGGCGGAACCAAAGGATATTAATGAGACCTTTGACTTGGTTATTGCAAATCTTGAGATAAAGATATTTAAAGACGTTTTAAAGGATATAAAAGGAAAATTCAGAAAGGTGGGAATATTCTCGGGATTGTATAAAGAAGAAGATTTAAGAGAGTTTGAAAAACTTTCAGAAATGAACTTTTACGAAATCCTTGAGGAAGAAAACTGGTACTGTGTGGTTGTAAAAAAGTAAAAGAGAGGAGAAAAACTACTCCTCAAGAGTTGAAACGTCTCCAACATCAAGACCGAGCTCTTCAGCCTTGAGGATTCTTCTCATTATCTTTCCGCTCCTCGTTTTTGGAAGTTTTTCCCTGAACTCAATCTCGTCGGGAACGGCTATAGGACCGAGCTCGTTTCTTACGTGAAGCTTCAGTTCCTCAACAAGTTTTTCGGAAGGTTCTACGCCCTTTTTCAAAACAACGAAGGCTTTTATACTTTCCCCTTTAACCTCGTGGGGTTTTCCTATGACCGCAGCTTCCGCAACTGCCGGATGGCTAACGAGTGCACTTTCAACCTCCATAGTTCCTATCCTGTGTCCCGCAACGTTTATAACATCGTCCGCTCTACCGAGTATCATTATGTAACCTTCCTCATCGTAAGAAGCAAGGTCACCCGCGAAGTAAACACCCTTAATCGTGTTCCAGTATTTTTCGTATCTTTCGGGTTCTCCCCAGCACGTTCTTAGCATGGAAGGCCAGGGAGACTTTATAACCAAAAATCCAACGGTATTGGGGGGAACTTTATTGCCGTCTTTATCAACAACTTCGGGTTCTATCGTGAAGAAAGGCTTTCCTGCCTTTCCGGGCTTTGCAGGGTAAGAGGGAATAGTCGTTATCATATGAGCTCCGGTCTCCGTTTGCCACCAAGTATCAACAATTACACATTTTTCCCTTCCTATGTATTTGTAATACCAGAGCCATGCTTCCGGGTTTATCGGCTCTCCGACTGAACCTAAGATTCTTAGGGAGGATAAATCGTATTTCATAGGCCACTCTTCTCCGTATCTCATAAACATCCTTATGGCTGTCGGAGCAGTGTAGAAAACGTTAACCCTGTATTTTTCTATATATCTCCACCATCTTCCAGGGTCAGGATAATCGGGAGCACCTTCCGTTATAACCGATGTAACACCGTTTGCAAGAATTCCGTAAACTATATACGAGTGTCCCGTAATCCAACCTATATCCGCCGTGCACCAGTATATATCGTCTTCGTGGAGGTCAAAAACTATCTTCGCAGTGTAGTAAGTTTGAACCATATACCCTCCGGTTGTATGGAGAACTCCTTTAGGTTTTCCGGTTGTTCCCGAGGTGTATAAAATAAATAAGGGGTCTTCCGCATCCATAACTTCCGGTTCACAATCGGGAGATGCGCTCTTAACCATTTCGTTAAAGTCAACGAAAAGGTCTCCCTTCTCTTCCAGAGCATCTCCATCTCTGTCCCACACTACAACCTTTTCAACAAAGTCAAGTCCGTCTATAGCCCTTTCTACCACAGAAAGTAGGTCTATCTTCTTACCCCTCCTTTGGGTATAGCTTGCGGTTACGACAACCTTAGCCTTTGCATCTTCTATTCTCGTTCTAAGTGCTCCTTCGGAAAATCCCGCAAAGACAACACTGTGTATCGCACCTATTCTCGCACATGCAAGCATTGTCGCTATAGCCTCTATGGTTGTAGGCATGTATATGGAAACCCTGTCCCCTTTCTTGACACCCAAGGATTTTAGACCGTTTGCTATTCTGTTTACCAACTCAAGAAGTTCCCCGTATGTAATCTTTTTTTCATTATCGTTCTCATCAATGTATATATAAGCTACCTTATTTCTCTTTCCGTTCTTTACGTGTCTGTCAAGGCAGTTATAGGTTATGTTTGTCTTTGCACCTACGAACCACTTTGCGTATGGAAAGTTCCATTCAAGAACCTTATCCCATTTCTTGAACCAGTGCAGTTCCTCCGCAACCTTTGCCCAGAATCCTTCCCTGTCTTTTACACTTTCCTCGTAGACCTTTTCGTAATCCTTAATCCAAGCTCTCTCTACGATTTCCTTAGGAGGATAATACTTCTCCTTGACTTTTAAAAGAACTTCGGACTTTTCTTCCGCCATATTAACACCTCCTTTTTGAAGTTAAATTTTAACAACTTTTCAATAAAAATCTATAGAAGTAAAATACGAAAAATTAAAAAGTTGTTTTAGAAAATTTAAAGCAAAATCTAAAAATTTAGAATATACGCATACATTTAATTGATTATTACGGAGTTGCTTACTGAAACTTACGTATTTTAAGGCTTTTATTAAAGTAAAACAATGTTTTAAATAGATTTTTCTTGAATTTCATGGGAAGGAAATCTATCATTTATTGAAACATCGTT
>CAYRMG010000018.1:0-6215 GCA_964425585.1 uncultured Aquifex sp.
AGGAGACTCACAGGATGGCACAGGCTAATATGGTTTTCTCCCACTTCAGGTGGTAACCTCTTGCAAATTTCTTTCAATTGATATAAATTAAATACTTGCACAAGGGGGCGAAGGGATTCGACGGGGACGGGCGGTCCCCGAGGAGCAGGCCGGGTGGCTCCCGTAACAGCCGCCGAAACACTTCCCGAAGCTGAACTCGCTCTCGCTGCCTAATTAAGAGGCAGCGCGTCCCCGGAAGGTTTGCGGGTGGCCTTCCGGAGGGCGTCAGAGACACCCGCTCGGGCTACCCGGTTGCACGGGGCCGGGTGGCCGACAACTCTCCCGTGCTACCTTCGGGGAGCTTGCCCGTGGGCGACCCGAAGGGAAATCCTAAACACGGGCTAAGCCTGTAGAGCCTCGGATGTGGCCGCCGTCCTCGGACGCGGGTTCGATTCCCGCCGCCTCCACCAAATAAAAGAAGCAATAGTTTCTTAAAATACAAGCTTCACATACGGGTTTTTTCCTGCATACTTCTTTACAATGAACATCTATAAGTGCGTGAAACTCTTTATAGATTTCAAGGTTTCTGGGAAGATTTTCCTCAAATAATTTCTTAATTTCTTCGTAAGAGCCGTTAATGTTGAAAAATCTCTTTAAAAGTCTTTTTGTATATGCGTCAACAACAAATGTTAACTTTTCTACTGCATAAAGAAGTATGGCATCCGCTGTTTCTTTACCTATACCTTTTACCTTAATAAGATCGTCTCTTGAAATATTTGAGAGTTTATCTATATCCGTGAATCTTTCTACAAAATTTTTAAGATATTCCGCTTTTCTTTTGTAAAATCCTGCAGGCTTTATTAGAATTTCCAGTTTTTCTTTCTCAATATCCCTGATTGCTTTAAAGGACAATGCTTTAGCCCTTTTTAAATTCTCCAGTGCCTTTTCAACATTTTTCCATGAGGTATTCTGGGTAAGGATTGCACCTATTACTATCTCTTCCCTGTAATCTGTCCCGTGTTTCTTGTGGTATTCGTAATCAACCGGCCACCAGTTCTGTTTTCCGTATTCTTTTAAAAGCTTGTGGTAAAGACTTAAGAGACTTACCTTATCACCTCCAGACATCCGAAGCCCTGATGTCTTCTAAAACCGAGACCGTATCTGTATATC
The DNA here is from genome assembly GCA_964425585.1 of uncultured Aquifex sp. Lineage (GTDB taxonomy): Bacteria > Aquificota > Aquificia > Aquificales > Aquificaceae > Aquifex. The sequence continues at coordinate 1,150 of CAYRMG010000018.1, forward strand.
TCGTTTAAGACAAACGGGTCTCCCTCAAGCGTAAAACTTCCCTGATAAGCAACTATCTTTATAACCTTTTCTCCTTCGTTATTTCCCACTATATGCTTTACAACAGCCTTTTTTCCTATTTCATTCTTAAAAGAAAGTTCGGGCAATCCGTTAAATATATGTTTTAACGAGAACCTTAGCTCCTTTGTAAATAGGGCGTTATCAAAAACAATAAAGGAGTCGCCGTCGGATTTAAGCTCTTCGGGAAGAACGGGATGTTTATCTTTTGTTACGACAACTATGGGCGAAAGGGTTCTGAATCTACATTTTCCGTCCGATAAAGGTTCTTCCTCTATGAGCTGAGTTCTGATTATTCTCATTGAGCCGTTTATGTATTTTCCCGAAAACTCCTTTCGTTTCTTGAGACCGTTGTAGAACCTTACAAAGAAATCCGGACTTCCCGAAGAAACGGTAAGTATGGCTTTACCGTTGTTATAGAGCTTTTCACCGTTTACTTTTATATCTCCGAAAAAAACACAGAAGGTAAAAGGCTTGAATGCCCCTTTTTTGAATATCTTTACGCAGTAGTCCGCATCCTCCTCTTCAATAACGCTCTTTATGAAAGAGAGAAAAGAACGCCTGTAAAATATAGATACCTCCTTGGGAACTTCTAAAAACACCTTTACTCGCATACTTAGCCCCTTCCCTTCTTTTTATCCTCTGTCTTTCCCTTCAAAAGAACATCCTTTATAAGATAATTTTGCGCAATATTGAGTATATTGTTCAAGGTCCAGTAAAGGACAAGTCCAGCGGGAAAGTTTATAAACAATAGGGTAAAAGCAACGGCGGTTATATAGCCTACCATGGCCTGCTTCGGGTCGGGAGAAGGGGTTAACTTTTGCTGTAATATCATGGTAGCTCCCATAAGAATTGGCAAAATGTAATAGGGGTCTTTTTCTGCAAGACTGGGAATCCAGAGAAAACTGCTGACCTTCAGGTCAACGGTTATTATCAAAACCTTGTATAGGGCAAAGAATATGGGAATCTGAAGCAAAATTGGAAGGCAACCGGACATAGGGTTAAATCCCGTTTCCGCATACAGCTTCATCATCTCCTCTTGCATTTTTACCGGGTCGTCTTTATATTTTTGCTTTATTTTTTCTATCTTGGGTGCAAGTTCCTGGAGTTTCATCATTGAGACGGTGCTCTTATAACCTAAAGGAAATAGGAATAACCTTACTATGAATGTTAAAACAATTATTGAAAGAACCCAACTTCCCGTATGTTCATAAATCCAGTAAAGGAACTTAAACAGGGGTTTTACAATAATCTTTAAGCTTCCCCAGTCAAGTATATCCTCAAGTCCCAGCTCTCTCAGTCTTGCGTAATCCTTAGCACCTATATAGATATCTTTGGGAGAATCGTAAAGAAAAAGTGAGAAAGCGGTGAATCCATCCTTATACTTTACCCTGTAAACAAGGTGTTTCGTATGTTCTTTTAAACCTTTGAAGAAATACCTACTTTCTTCTCCTCCGAAAAGTATATTTCCCGAGATTTTGTTAACACCTTTTAGGTCATTTATATCGTATCTTACAACCTCCCCGTTTATTTTAAATACGGGTCCGACGTGGGTATAGAAAGCTTTATCATCCGGAGGGCTTCCTATGAACACCCAAAGAGGTTTATTTATTCCCTCAAGTTTTAACTCAATTGCTCCGTTCTTATAAGAAAGGATTTTCTTAAAGTTAAGCTTTTTGTGAATTATCTCAACTTTATTTTCTCCGATTTTAACCTCATACTTGCCGAAGTTTAACTCTCTATCAAGTTCCGTATCTCCCGTGAAAACTTCAAGGGGAAATATTTTATAACTTCTTTCTGCTTCGGATATTAAGTTAAAATTATACTTTCTATCTATAAATCTCAGGATTTTTCCGCCCTTTTTTGAAATTTCAAGAGAGTAATTTCCGAGATTTACACTTATTTTTTCTTTGTATTCCTGCTTTTCCCTGAACGTTCCCAGCATAAGCTGGGGAATATTTACGTTTTTTATTTCTTCTACTTTCTCCTTATTTTGTTCTTTTTTAATTCCTACGTTTTTCTTCTGCTCAGGCTTAAAATAGTATGTGTAAAAAAGTTCATAGCCTAAGATGAAAGCGAACATTAATACGGTAAAAATAAGAAATCTTTTCCAGAACTGGGAATCGTTGTCCATCATGGATAATCCACTCCTCCTTTAAAAAAGGGATTACATCTCAGTATACGCAATACCGCTTTAACACTTCCCTTCAAAACTCCGTGTTTTTCAACAGCCATGATTGCATACTCGGAACAGGTGGGATAATATCTGCAAGAAGGAGGATAAAGAGGAGATATAAATTTCTGCCAAAATTTAAGAATTAATATAAAAAACCGTTTCATACTCAAGGTGCAAGTCTTTTTCTTCCTTTTCTCCTTCTCCTTGCTATTATCTTCCTTCCCGATTTCGTTCTCATTCTTGCAAGGAAACCGCTTTTCCTTTTTTTCTTTTTAATTGATATATGCGGTTTTAATCCTTCCGTTACCATTTTCTTCCTCCTATAAAATTAAAAGAGAAAAGGGGAGACCTTAGACAACGAAAAGGAGTATGAACGCTATGAGCAATCCGTAGAGGGCTATCGTTTCAATAAACGCAAGACCTATAAACATAAGGGTCTGCAGCCTACCACCCGCATTAGGGTTTCTTGCAACACCTTCCTGCGTTCCCCTAACGGCATGTCCCATACCCACACCGGCTCCGAGTCCGGCAAGACCTATTGCAAGTCCTGCTCCGAGGTATAAAAGCCCCTTCTCTATTGATGCTTCGCCTTCAGCAGCCATTGCAAGTGCAGGCATCATAACGGTTAAGAATGCGAGAAACCTCTTCATCGCTTACCTCCTTCAAGTTATTTGATTATAAGCGAAGCTGTATTTAGGTCGTCTATTATCTTACACAAGTAAGCTGAGGGATAACAAGCCCACATAATTAATTGGTATTCCTTTCCTTCAACGAACTTCTTAACTTCTTCATGAAGGGGGCCAATCTTATAGCTTACGTTGGGAAGCTTTTCAGAAGTATACTTTTCCCAATTCTCTTTGAGTTTTTTCTCAATTCTCCTTATAGCTTCGTTTTTGATATCGGGAGGAACGGGCATTCCGAAGGCCGTGCTTCCCCTCTCAAGATGGTAAAGGTCCTCAAGGACAACGAGTATATCCAAATCAGCATTAAGCTTTAGAGAAAATTCAACGGCAAAACGCAAAGCCCTATCGCAGTCCGAAAAGGTATCCGTAAAAACGAGCAATACCTTCATATTAATGCTCCTCGTGTGCTACAGCTCCGGCAAGGTAAACGACCGAAAGTATCATAAAGATATAAGTCTGTATAAATATGGCCAAAAACTTTATCGCTATTACGAATATGAGGACTGGCGGAGAAACTACTAAGGTAAAGGGGTTCTTTATAACCAAACTTGCCAAGGTTATCAGAAGCAAGGCTCCCGCCTTCATGTTTGCGAATAGCCTGAGGGAAAGGGTAATAGGTCTGGCGATGTGGGAAATTATCTCTACTATGAAGAAGAAAGGAGCCATCAAAGGAATGGGCCCCATAAAGTGCTTCAGGTATGAAAGCCCGTTTTCCCTAAATCCCTCAAAGTGGTAATAAAAGAAAACAAGAAGTGCTATGGCAAGATTTGTATTTATATTAGCCGTAGGAGATTCAAGTCCGGGAACCATACCGAGGATATTTCCGAAGAAGACAAAAACACCTATAGTCGCTATAAGGGGGACATATTTCAGACCTTTTTCCCCGACGTTTTCCAGAAGCATATTTCTGACAAATCTTATATACCCTTCCAGAATAGCCTGATATTTTGTAGGTTTTAGGGATGGTTTTCCACCTTTAAGTATCACGGCAAGAGCTATCGCTATACTTATAAGCCCGTAAACTACGTGGGTATACTCCATTTCCTTACCCCGTTTGCTTAATGGCTTAGAAGATTATAACATAAAATCCATGCTTGCGAAGAGAATAATTCCCTGTCTTGACGTTGATAAAGGTAGGGTCGTAAAAGGTGTAAAATTCCTGAACCTCAGGGATGCGGGAGACCCGGTGGAGGTTGCAAAAAGGTATGAGGAGGAAGGAGCCGATGAGCTTGTTTTTCTGGATATAACCGCTTCCGCAGAGGATAGAAACATAATGCTTGAAGTTGTAAAGAGGGTAGCGGAGGAGGTTTTTATGCCCTTTACCGTAGGAGGAGGCATAAGGAATCTTGAAGATATGAGAAAGCTCCTTGAGTCAGGAGCGGATAAGGTATCTATAAATACAGCTGCCGTTAAGAATCCTCAGCTCATATACGAAGGTGCAAAGAGGTTCGGTTCCCAATGCATAGTTGTGGCAATAGACGCTAAAAGGAAGGGAAACTCGTGGGAGGTATACATACACGGGGGTAGAACCCCGACGGGTCTTGACGCAGTTGAGTGGGCGAGAAAAGTTGAAAGTCTCGGAGCGGGAGAAATCCTTCTCACATCCATGGACAAGGATGGAACAAAGGAAGGATACGATATAGAGCTAAACAAAGCAATATCAGAAGCGGTTAACATTCCCGTAATAGCATCGGGTGGTGCGGGAAGGGAAGAACACTTTTACGAAGTTTTCAAAAATACTAAGGTTGAGGCGGCACTTGCAGCCTCCGTTTTCCACTTCAGAGAGATATCCATTCCGAAGCTCAAGGATTATCTTGCAAAAAAGGGTATTGTTGTCCGACCTGTTTCCTAAGAATACACATCGTTTTATTTTTCCCGAAAAGCCTTTCCGCTATATACACAGCTCTTTTTCTTGCGACCTCTCTGTTCTTTTTGGGGTTTACCGTTTTTCCGTCCGTCATTCCTATTATCTCAACTTTTTCCAGTTTATTTATCTCCGAAAGAACACCTATTAAGTTCCTTAAGTTATGTATGTTCCTATCCTCAGTTTTAGTTTTTCCGTATCCGAATGGAAATGAGTAAACGATTTTTATCACTCTTTCTTTATTTACTTTTTTCTCTTTTGTAAATTTTCCATAAGGTTTTCCTAT
>CAYRMG010000018.1:6315-23466 GCA_964425585.1 uncultured Aquifex sp.
TAATCTTTTCTTTCCCACGAGTTTTTCCAGCTTTGTAGAAATGCTTCAACATCTTCAAGTTCAATTTTTTCGGGAATTACCTTATATATGCCTATTAAGGTATTATTGAGGTTTATCTTGGGAACGAGATTTTCTTTTAAGGTTTTTGTTTCCGCAACAACACATCCCCTTGTGCTAAAAGGAAGTTCATTTCTATCCTCTTCATTGCTTCCGTGAAGCCATATGCCGCTTCCCGTCTTGCCCAGCAGCTTATCGTAAGGGTTCGGATAATTTATTGCCACCGCTATACCGCCGTATATATCGGACAAATACCTGGGATCTATAAACTTTGTAAAGTAGTATAATCCTTCGGGTGTCCTCCCGTCTCCTTCTCGCTCTTTATCCCCTATGTTTTTTCCCGTAGTTACGGGATACATCTCAACAAGTTTATTTCCCTTGAAGACAAAAAGATACTGACTCATCTTTTCAACAAGGAATATGTAATGATTCTCGGGATTTTTTACAACTACGGGAGGTTTCCTTTCAAATCTTTTTTTAAGAATTCCCATAATCTCTTTTCTATAGATTTCCTTATCTTTTACCTCCCTTATGAGGAAATTAAATCGGTAGTAGGACGGGTTATACCGAGGATTTTCCTTTACAGATTTCAGATAATATCTTATGGCTTCTTCCTTTTTTCCTTCCCTTTCAAGGGTTAAGCCCTTTACGTAGAAGTAAATATAAGGTTCTACCTTAAGATTCAGCGTTTCAAAGTAAGCTTTAAGAACTTTTAACTCCAGTTTATTTACTTTTCCTTCGGAAAGTTTCTCAAAAAGTGCTTTTAAGTTTCCCTTTTCAAGCTCAAAGGAAGCGAAGGCAAAGGAAATAAGCAGTAGGAGTATCATTCCCCTTTTTCTTCTTTTCTCCTTATAACCTTTACTTTATCTTCCGCTATATCCTCTATTGCGGCAAAGGTTTTCTTTAGATTCTCTTCTCCTCTCGTCACAAAGAAGTCCTCTCCTTCCTGAAGGAGCTGGAGCGTCCTTTTTACAGCGGCGTGAACGAGTTCATACCTTGATTCCACTTTCTTCATGGCTTCCTCTATCTTAGGTCTCCTTGACATAGCACTTACCTCCTCTCAGAAGATTTATCACCTCGTGGTTCAGATGAAATTTATGGAGATTATTAAGTATACTTTCCTTTGAAACCCTGTGGGAAACTATTATGGACTTTACCTTTTCAACCGCGGATGTAAGAAAATCGTTAACAACTATATAGTCAAAGTATTTAGCACAGGGAATTTCCTCCTTTGCAGTTTTCAGTCTCCTTTCAAGGTTGTCATCCTTGTATCCCCTTGTCTCTATTCTCCTTTTTAGCTCTTCAAGGGAGGGAGGTAGGAGAAATATCGTGATTGTGTCGGGCATAAGTTCCTTTACCTTAAAAGCACCCTGAACGTCTATTACAAGAAGGGCATCCTTTCCTTCTTTGAGAATTCTCTCTATGTCCTTTTTGGGGGTTCCGTAGTAGTTTCCGTAAACATTCGCATACTCAAGAAAGAAATCGTCCTTTATTTTTTTCTCAAAATCCTCTTTAGTTATGAAAACGTAATCAACTCCGTTCTTTTCGTAAGGTCTGGGTTTTCTTGTTGTGTAGGTTATTACTTTTTCCAGGTTATCAAGCTCAGTAAGGAGTTTTTCCGCCAGGGTTGTCTTCCCTGTTCCGGAAGGGGCGGATATGATAAAAAGCTTTCCCATCTTATCAAATTATAAAATCTATACTATGGGAAGGGTTCTTGTAATTTACGATACAAGAACGGGAAACACCGAGAAAATGGCAAAGCTTGTTGCGGAGGGAGCGAGTTCCGTAGAGGGAACCCAGGTAAGGCTGAAACACGTGGATGAAGCTACAAAGGAAGACATACTTTGGGCGGACGGCGTAGCGGTCGGTTCTCCCACAAATATGGGTTTGGTCTCCTGGAAGATAAAGCGTTTCTTTGACGATGTTATAGGAGACCTTTGGGGGGAGATAGACGGGAAAATAGGTTGTGCTTTTTCCTCTTCGGGAGGATGGGGAGGAGGAAACGAGATAGCGTGTATGTCCATTTTAACTATGCTTATGAACTTCGGTTTTCTTGTTTTCGGTGTTACGGACTACGTAGGAAAGAAGTTTACCCTTCACTACGGTGCGGTTGTTGCAGGAGAGCCGAGAACCGAGGAAGAGAAAGAGGCCTGCAGAAGGCTCGGAAGAAGGCTTGCAGAACTTGTAGCTATATACTTTGATGGAAAGAAAGAACTTCTTGAGAAGGTGAGAAAATCCCCCGATAAGTTCGTAGATTAATTATTTAAGGAGGAAGCATTTGCACCATCTTACACAGGAGCAGATTAACGAGCTTAAGGCTATACTCCTTGAGATGAGAAGAAAAATACTCTCATCCGCGGAAGAACAGATAAAAGACCCTTCAAACGTTACTTTTGAAGGAGGCGATGAAATTGACAGGGCGGATCTTGAAACGGACAGATTCATAACCTTCCGCATTAAGGGAAGGGAAGCCAAACTTTTGCATAAGATAGATTACGCCCTTATGAAGATTGAGATGGGAAACTACGGTATATGTGAAAACTGCGGGGCGGAGATTCCCTATGAGAGGTTAAAAGCCCGTCCGGTCACTACGATGTGTATAAAGTGTAAGGAACTGGAAGAGGAGCAAGAAAATGATTGAAGACCCAATGGATTGGGCTTTTCCGAGAATAAAGAGACTGCCCAAGTATGTTTTTTCCCTTGTTAACGAACTTAAGTATAAGTTGAGAAGAGAAGGAGAGGATATCGTAGACCTCGGTATGGGAAACCCGAATATGCCTCCCGCCAGGCACATAATAGAAAAACTGTGCGAGGTGGCTCAAAAGCCACACGTTCACGGATACTCCTCTTCCAGGGGAATACCTAGGCTGAGAAAGGCGATATGCGATTTCTACGAAAGAAGATACGGCGTGAAATTAGACCCTGAAAGGGAAGCTATACTCACGATAGGCGCAAAGGAGGGATACTCTCACCTTATGCTTGCCATGATTTCACCCGGGGATACGGTAATAGTTCCCAATCCTACCTATCCTATACATTATTACGCTCCGATAATAGCGGGAGGAGAGGTTCACTCAATACCTTTGGTATACTCCGATGAAAACTTTCAGGAAGAATTTCTTAGGAGGCTCTACGAGATTGTAAAGACCGCAATGCCGAAACCGAAAGCGGTTGTTGTAAGTTTTCCCCACAATCCTACAACGCTAACCGTTGAAAAGGATTTTTTTAAAGAGCTCGTGAGGTTTGCAAAGGAAAACGGTATATGGATAATCCACGATTTTGCTTATGCGGATATCGCCTTTGATGGTTATAAACCTCCTTCAATACTTGAGATAGAGGGAGCTAAGGATGTAGCGGTTGAGATTTATTCAATGTCAAAGGGTTTTTCTATGGCGGGATGGAGGGTTGCTTTTGTTGTGGGAAATGAGGTTCTCATTAAAAATCTTGCCCATCTGAAAAGCTACCTTGATTACGGAATATTTACACCCATACAGGTGGCCTCAATAATAGCCCTTGACAGTCCTTATGAAATAGTTGAGGAAAAGGCAAAAATTTACGAGAGGAGAAGAAATGTTCTGGTTGACGGATTGAATAAACTCGGTTGGAAGGTGAGAAAGCCTAAGGCTACTATGTTTGTGTGGGCAAAAATTCCCGAATGGATAAATATGAACTCCCTTGATTTTTCCATGTTTCTCCTGAGGGAGGCAAAGGTTGCGGTATCACCCGGAATAGGGTTCGGCCAATACGGAGAAGGATACGTGAGGTTTGCACTTGTTGAGAATGAACACAGAATAAGGCAAGCGATAAGGGGTATAAGAAGGGCTTTCAGGAAGCTTCAGAAGGGGGTTAAAAAGCTTGAAACTGAGAGAAATCCTTAAGGAGTTTTACAGACTTAAGTTCGGTCAGGCTTTCGGAAGGGAAGCTCAGAAGATTGAAGAAGCTTTTCTTTTCCTACTATTCCTTGATTACTTCGGATTATCAACTCCTTTTAAGTTTTACCTCCTTGAGCTTTATCCTGAGCTTATAGATGAGTTTCACAAATGGCACAAGAGAATGGGTATATCCAGCTCACCCCTTGACTGGATAAAGTGCTGTTAAAAGAGTATTTCTACCGCCTCGTTTATATGGGAAACGGGGTATACCTCCATATCTTCTATATGGAGTTCAAGACTTTTGGGAATTATAGCCTTTCTAAAGCCGAACCTTTTTGCCTCTTTTAACCTCAGGTCTCCGAAGTGAACTGCCCTAACTTCCCCTGCCAAGCCCAGTTCTCCGAATATAACTATATCTTCGGGTATCTCTTTTTCTTTTTTTGATGAAACTATTGCCATAGCTACCGCAAGGTCAACAGCGGGTTCCTTTACACTCATTCCGCCTGCTACGTTTATAAAGACATCCTGGTCTCTTGTGAAGATTTTTGATTCCTTTTCAAGAACCGCAAGTATAAGGGCTAACCTGTTCGGGTCAAAACCCTGGGTTTTCCTCTGGGGTGTTGTATAGAGTGCGGGAATCACGAGCGCTTGTATCTCAAGAAGGACAGGTTTACTCCCTTCGGTATGGGGAAATACAACGCTTCCGGGAGCTTTTGCCTTTTCGCTTATAAAGAATGCGGAAGGTTCGGGAACGTCTTCAAGCCCTTTATCCGTCATTTTGAAAACCGCTATTTCCCCTGTTGAACCGAATCTGTTTTTTACAACCTTAATAATCCTGTAGAAGTTGAATCTCTCCCCCTCAAACTGTATAACGGTATCAACGATATGCTCAAGAACTTTCGGGCCCGCTATACTCCCCTCTTTCGTAATCTGTCCTACGATGAAGGCGGGAACACCCCTATCTTTACAAAATTCCGTAATTCTGTATGTGACTTCTCTCACCTGGCTTACCGAGCCTGCGGAGCTTTCAAGTTTTTCGGAAAATATAGTCTGAACCGAGTCAAGAACTAAAAGGGAAGGTTTTTCCTTTTCAAGAACATTAAGAATATTTTCCAGGTTTGTTTCGGGGTAAACGAGGAGATTCTCGTTTTGTATGCCGAGCCTTTTAGCTCTTAAGGCTATCTGATTTCCCGATTCTTCCCCGGAGACGTATAAAACTTTCTTTCCCTTTGCAAAGTAATCGGATACCTGAAGAAGAAGGGTTGATTTTCCTATCCCCGGCTCCCCCGCTATGAGAATAACCTGTCCCTTAACGATTCCACCTCCGAGTGCGGTATCAAGATTTTTATATCCCGTGCTTTCCCTGTTTAGCTCTTCCCTTTCCCAAGAAGATACGGGGAGAACCTTTGATTCCTGTTTTACCAGAGAAAAGGAACCGTTGCGATGAACTTCCTCTAAGAATGTATTCCAGCTTCCGCATGAAGGACATCTTCCGAGCCACTTGACCGAAGTATACCCGCACTCCTGACATATGAAAACAGTTTTTGCCTTTCCCATATTTGATAAAATCTATTAAACATTTATTTTTAAGTCTTTAAGAAGTGTCTCTATATTTTCTAATGAATTTACAGGATACCATTCAGCTATATTAAGTTTTGACATTATATCTCTTCCTTCCGGATCTTCGTGCATTTTTAGTAAAGCGCTCAGTATGACATCTTTATACCGTTTGTGCTCGGGTGATAACATTATTAAATGAGAGCTTAGTCTTTCATCACTTTCGTAAATTACCTTTAAATTTTCTTTGAACTTATCGGAAAAATCTTCCCAGAAATCTTTATAAACAAAACCGTATGGGGCTTCTCCTTTGATAATTCCGTTTACTACTTCCTGCCATGAACTTTTAAATTCAGGAATAAAGTTTATACCTTTTTCCATTAGAATTTTTTGTCCAAGATAACTCGCAAATTGATTTTTAACCATCAAAACTTTATTTCCATTTATATCTTCAAGAGCATCTGACCTATCCTTATGTGCCAATATAACAACTTCATCGTAGTTTGTATTTCCTGCAATCGGTATAAATCCTCTTTCTTTATGTATTTTTAACGCATCCATAGGATTTGAATAAGTCATATCTACATTGGAAAAGCTCTTATAATAACAATCAAAGTCAAGACAATATTCCTGTCTAATCGGAATCCCCGTTTTTTTAGATAAATAAACCACAAAATTTATCCAGTAAATACTTTTTTTAGTAACATCGTGAGGACATACCGCCATTTTAAGTAACATAAATACCCCCCCACTAAAAAATCTTATGAAAGTTTATTTTATCATTTTGTTTGGTTTTCAAAATCATTAACTCCCTTATGAGCGTTGCAGGCTCCACATCTTTGGGACACGCGTTATTACACTTGTTGCAGGAAAGACAGTGATAAAGATTGCCTTCAAGGGCTTCCTTTATTCTAAACTCTTTATTCTCTTCCCTCGGGTCCTCAAGAAATCTGTATATCTTTGCAAAGAAAAGGGGACCTGCATAACTTTCTTCAAGAACCTGGGGACAGTAAGACTGACAAGCACTGCAAAGGATGCAGTCCGCTCCCTTCTCTATTTTCTTGTTTATCTCAGGCGGAATCCTTACCTCACCCTTAAACTCCTTAATCCACGTTCTGAACTTCTTCATACGGTTTATAACTTCTTCGTTGTCAACAACAAGGTCTTTTATAACCTCAAACTTATCAAGAGGTTCAACAACTACGGTTTTATCCATTAGGATGTAAGGAAGCGTTTGTTCCTTACAGGCAAGTTTAGGGAAACCGTCTATGTAAACGGTGCACGTTCCGCATATTCCCGCACGGCAAAAAGCCCGAAAAGAGAGTGTAGGGTCTATCTCTTCCTTTATTTTCTGGAATGCCCTGAGAAACGTCATTCCTTCTTCATACGGAACTTCAAAGTTATCGTATCTCCTTTCTCCCGTTTCGGGGTTGTATCTAAAAATCTTTAACTTCAAAAGCATAATTAAATTTTAATAGGTAAACTCCTTCTTACTTCCTTCAAGTAATCTGGGTCATACTCCGCGCCCAGAATCACATCTCCCTTTTCGGAAAAAGATAGAATCTCGCCCCAGGGGGAGTATATACCCGAGTTTCCTCCGTATCTTATGCCGAGGTGTTCCCCCCACGTGTCAGAAGCTATTAAGTATGCCTGAAGCTCTATAGCACGCGCCCTTGACAGAATTTTAAAGTGTTCCCTTCTCGCGTATCCCCACTGAGCGGGAACTAAGACGATGTTAGGCTTTTCCTTCTGTAACTCAAGAATCAGGTCGGTAAATCTGAGTTCAAAGCATATTAATATTCCCACTTTCCCGAATTTGGTGTTGAAAACCCTGTTTTCTTCTCCGGGAATAAAGTATTTATCTTCACCGAAAGGTTGAAAAAGCTTTATCTTTGACCTCTTTCCTACGATTTTGCCGTCCTCAATGAGAAAGGCGGTATTTCTTATTCCATCTTTTACCCTTTCGGGAAGGGTTCCGCATAACGTAAGCGACTTATTTTTTGAAACTTCCTTAAGAATTTCTAAAATATTTTCGGTTTCTTTTGCATGCTCTTCAATATTTTCATAATCAAATCCCGAATACCACAGTTCGGGAAGAAGAACGAGTGAGTTTTCCTCTACATTATTGAGGTAATTGAGAACAAGATTAAGGTTCTGGTCGGGAGATTTTTGTCTGAACTGTATCGCGTATAGCTTCATAGAATATAAATACCATATGAAAAAAATCCTTTACGAGCTTCTTGAGAACGACAGAAACATTATTTTCTATGTTTACAACACCTTTTCCTTCTCTGTCATATTTATATCGGTAATACTAACCATTTACGATGAGATACACGACTTTCACTCAAGTATACATCCCATAGTTGGATTCATTGAATACTTTGCGAGCTCAATAATAGCCTTTGAGCTTTTCGGTCGGTTTATAATAGCGGAAAATAAAATTAATTACCTTAAAAATCCTCTTACAATCCTTGATTTTATAGCCATAATTCCCTCTTTTCAATCATTCAGAATGATAAGATTAATAGTTCTTATAGCGAGAGTTCTTCGGCTTACATACAGATATAGCTTTTTCTTTTTATTCTTTAAAAATATCCTTAAGGATTTTTCCTATGAATTGATATTTTTAATGGCTATTTTCCTTGTTTTTGTATGTTCCCTTATACTGATAGTTTTTTCCGTTGAGTATCTCGGGGGAAATCCTAACATAAATAGCTTATACGATGCCCTTTATTACGTAATAATTACCGCAACGACTGTGGGATACGGAGACATAACACCCCTAACTCCGGGGGGTAGATTTCTTGCCATGGTTCTCGGAATAACAGGTCTTTTTCTATTCTCCTTAATTACCGCAACCTTTAGCACCAGTTTTTTTCACTACGTTAATATGTTAAAAGCGGGTATGGTTAGTTTCAGGGAGATGAAAAATCACATCGTTATATGCGGATGGAACGAAACGGGTGAAGTAGTTTTAGAAAGCCTAAAACAGTATTACGAAGAGAAAGGGGAAAGGATGAAACCCGTTGTGGTTATAACGGAGCAGGAGCTTGAGCCAAGAAGAGAGTTCTATTACAAGAAGGGAGATTACGTAAGCGAAGAAGTATTGAAAAATGCAGGGGTTGAGAACGCAAGCGTTGTTATAATCCTTGCGGAAAAGGGAGTAAACCTCACCGAGGACTCAATAGATGCAAGAACTATACTTTCAGCCATGCTTGTTAGGGACTTAAATCCCCGTGCAACCATAATAGCTGAGATACTTCTTCGTGAAAATGCAAGAACGATAAGGAGAAAGAAAATAATAGACTATATCGTCGTTGACGGGGAAGTTGTAGGGATAATGATTTCAAATTTCTTGAGGAAGAGGGAAAAGGCGGATGTTCTTGACTTTATAATTGAAAAGATTGACTACGAGGAGATTCCCGTAGACGGAAGAAAAACCGTTGAGGAAATTGAGAAAGAAATAGGGGACGGAAAAGTTCTTCTCGGTATAAAAAGAGGAGACGAAATTATAGTTATGCCGGAAAAGGATTTTGAAACCCTTCCTAATGACAAGTTAATAATTGTAAAGAAAAAGACAAACATATGAAAAATAAAATTGCCTTTAAGAAAAACTCCTACTCCCATTCAATGGTGGACGGAGGTTTTGAGGAAATATCGTAAACTACCCTGTTTACCCCTTCAACCTCGTTTATTATTCTCCTCATGACCCTATCAAGAAAGTCGTAAGGAAGTCTATACCAGTCCGCGGTCATTCCGTCCACGCTTTCAACGGCTCTGAGGGCTACCACCTTTTCGTATGTTCTTACATCCCCCATAACGCCCACGCTTTTTACAGGAAGCAGAACAGCAAACGCCTGCCATATACGGTCGTATAGCCCTTCCTTTTTAAGCTCTTCTATGAATATGCGGTCTGCTTTCCTCAGTATCTCCAAATCTTTTTCGTTCACCTCACCTATAATCCTTATTGCCAGGCCGGGCCCGGGAAACGGATGTCTCTTTAGTATTTCCTCGGGAATTCCGAGAAGTCTTCCTATCTGCCTTACCTCGTCTTTGAAGAGTTCTCTGAAAGGTTCAAGAAGCTTGAGGTTCATCCTTTCGGGGAGTCCGCCGACGTTGTGATGGGTTTTTATCTTTGCACTCCCCTTTATTCCCGCACTCTCAACAACATCCGGATAAAGGGTTCCCTGAAGGAGAAACTCGGCTCCTTCAATCTTCTTAGCTTCCCTTTCAAAAACCTCTATGAATGTTCTTCCTATAATTTTTCTCTTTTCTTCGGGAGACACTACGCCTTTCAATCTCTCCAGAAATAACTTGCTTGCATCAACCACCGTAAGGGGAAGTCCGAGTGACCTTAAATTTTTCTCAACCTCTTCCCTTTCCCCGAGCCTGAGAAGACCGTGGTCTATGAAAAAACAGTGGAGTCTGTCCCCTATGGCTCTATGGGTAAGAACGGCGGCAACGGTTGAGTCAACACCGCCGGAGAGAGCAGCTATAACCTTTGAGTTTCCTACGGCTTTTCTTATCTCTTCTATTTTTTCCTTTATGAAGTCCCCCATCTCCCAGTTTCTTTCCGCCTTGCATACACCGTAAATGAAGTTTGCGAGCATCTCCTTTCCGTAAACGGTATGGGTAACCTCGGGATGAAACTGAAAGCCGTAAATCTTTTTCTCCCTATGCGCTATAACAGCATAAGGGGAGTTCTCCGAAACCGCGATAACTTCAAAGCCTTCGGGAAGCTCTGCCACCTTGTCCGCATGGGACATCCATACATCACTTTCTTCGGGAATACCATCAAATATTACATCTTTTTTAACTATTCTGAGTCTTGCCCTTCCGTATTCTTGCTTTTCCGACCTCACTACTTTTCCGCCGAGCTGGTGCGTGATTACCTGAAGTCCGTAGCATATGCCGAGAATCGGAACACCGAGCTCGTAAATGTGAGGGGAAGGAAGGGGAGCACCTTCCGCATAGACGGATGCGGGTCCGCCCGAGAATATTATTCCGTAAGGTTCTCTCTCTTTAATCTCCTCAAGGGGTGTATCCCAGTGAACGATTTCACTGTAAACGCCGAGTTCTCTTACCCTTCTCGCTATTAGTTGAACGTATTGGGAGCCAAAATTAACAACTATAATCGGTCTCTTCCGCATAAGATTTAATAATATATGAGCTAAATAATTATCTTATAGGTGCCCGTCCCGTAAAATCTCTTTTATGGCTATAGACAAAGAGAAGATAAAGCAGGCTATTAGGCTTTTCCTTGAGGGTATAGGTGAAGACCCGAACCGCGAAGGTCTGAGGGAAACTCCCGAAAGGGTCGCACGTATGTGGGAAGAGTTTGAGAGAATGAGAAACTTTGATATGAAACTTTTTGAGGAATTCGGCGGATACAACGAGATGGTTCTCGTCAAGGATATACGTTTTTACAGCCTCTGTGAGCACCATCTACTTCCGTTTTTCGGTAAAGTTCACATAGCATACATTCCCGATAAAAAGATATCGGGATTATCAAAGCTGGTGAGAACGGTAAGGGCTTTTGCCCTAAGGCCGCAAGTTCAGGAAAGGCTCACCGAAGAGATAGCCGATTTCCTTGAAAAGGAACTTGAACCGAAGGGTGTGGGTGTTGTCATAGAAGCGGAACATCTTTGTATGTCTATGAGGGGTGTTATGTCTCCCGGACATATAACGGTAACCTCCGCACTAAGGGGTGTATTTCTCAAGGATTTGAGAACAAGGGAAGAGTTTTTAAAGCTTGTGAAGAGAGACTAAATTATGGAACTTTAACGGTATTGATACATTCCTCTATGACCCTCTGGGCTTTTGCTCCCTCCCTCAAAATTAATCTATGGGGAACTACGTAAGGTATATTATCAAGAATATCTTCGGGAACAACAAAATCCCTATTCCTGATGTATGCTTGTGCACGGGCAACCTGGATAAGGTGAATTAACCCCCGTGTTGATAAACCGAGGAGCACGTCCGGATGATTTCTCAAAGCGTTTGCAAAATCAACCGCAAACTCAGCAATCTCTTCAGACACATAAACATTTTTCACCTCTTCCATTGCGACTAAAACTTCTTCCGTATCGGATATAGTTGAAAGCTCTTTTACCTTTTCCATGGGATTTATTCCTTTTACTATCTCAATCTCATACTCCTTAGGCGGATACCCGACGCTCAGTTTCATGGTAAAGCGGTCAAGCTGTGCCTCGGGAAGGGGGTAAGTTCCATGATGCTCTATAGGGTTCTGAGTTGCTATTACGAAAAAGGGACTCGGGAGTTTATAGGTTTTCCCGTCAATACTTACCTGCCTTTCCGCCATAGCCTCAAGGAGGGCACTCTGGGTTCTCGGGGTTCCCCTGTTTATTTCATCCGCCAGAACTACGTTATGAAATATAGGCCCTTTCTTGAACTCAAACTCCCTCGTTTTAGGATTGTAAATATTCACACCCGTTATATCAGATGGCATGAGGTCATTCGTGAACTGAATGCGGGCAAAAGAAAGCCCGAGAACCCTGGCAAGGGAAAGGGCAAGTGTTGTTTTTCCCGTTCCGGGAACATCTTCTATTAGGAGATGACCCCCCGAAAGCAGACACACAAGGGCTTTTTCTATGACTTTTTTCTTTCCCTTTAGAACCTTTGAGGCCTCTGAGAGCACACCTTCAATATCCATTGATATAATTTTAAAAAGCAAGGAGGGCAAGCGTGAACGAGTTATACCAAGCACCCCAAACACCCCAAGGGCTTGTTGAATATCCTTTAATGCCCTTAAGGGACATAGTAATCTTTCCTACAATGGTTCAACCCCTATTCGTAGGAAGACGTTTTTCCATAAGAGCTATAGAAGAGGCCAATAAAAGGGACAAACTTATATTTCTCGTCTCTCAAAAAGATAAAGATATAGAGGAGCCGAAAGAAGGGGATATATACAACGTTGGTGTTGTTGCCCACATACTCAGAACTGTCCCCATAGAAGACGGAAGGGTAAAAATCCTGGTTCAGGGACTAAAAAGGGCTGTTCTGAAAAAACTTGAGTGGAAAGAAGATCACTGGGTTGCAACCGTTGAGGTGGTTGAAGAAAAAGATATCCCCCCTTCTGAACAAACTATAGAAGATAAGGCATTAATAAAAGCTGTAAAAGAGTCCGTTGATAGACTTGTAAGTCTCGGAAAACAGATAATTCCCGACTTTCTGGTTCTTATAAAGGAAATAGAAGAACCGGGAAAACTTGCGGATATGGTAGCTTCCATACTGGACATAAAAGCCTCTCAGGCTCAAGAAATCCTTGAAACTTTTGACCCCAGGGAAAGACTGAAGAAGGTTCATAAATTCCTCCAGGATGAGATAGGGCTTCTTGAGGTAAAGCAGAGAATAAGCGAACTGGCAAGGGAAAAAATGGAAAAAGAACAAAGGGAATACTTCCTTCGTCAGCAGCTAAAGGCTATACAGGAGGAACTCGGAGAGGCAGGGGGAATAAAGGCGGAGATAGAGGAGTATACGAAAAAGTTTGAGGAAATAAAAGAGTGTCTTCCCGAAGAGGGTATTAAAGAAATAGAAAAGAATATAAAGAGACTTGAAAGGCTTCATCCAGACTCCGCGGAAGCGGGCGTAATAAGAACCTGGCTTGATTGGGTTCTTGACCTTCCTTGGTGTGAAAGAACAGAGGATAACTACGACCTGGAAAGGGCAAGGGAAATTCTGGACAGGGACCACTACAATCTTGAGAAAGTGAAAGACAGGATTATAGAGTATCTCGCCATAAGAAAGCTAACTCAGGGTAAAGAGGCACCAACCCAGATTCTTGCTTTTGTGGGACCTCCCGGTGTAGGTAAAACATCGCTCGGAAGGTCCATAGCTGAGGCACTCGGAAGGAAGTTTGTAAGGATAGCACTCGGAGGAATAAGGGACGAAGCGGAAATAAGAGGACACAGAAGAACCTACGTCGGTGCAATGCCCGGAAGAATAATACAGGCAATAAAGCAAGCGGGAACTAAAAATCCCGTCATAATGCTTGATGAGATAGATAAACTTGCTATATCCTTCCAGGGAGACCCTGCAGCCGCACTGCTTGAAGTTCTGGACCCTGAACAGAATAAAAAGTTTACCGACCTTTACATAGGTATTCCCTTTGACCTGTCCGAGGTAATATTTATATGCACAGGAAACAGAGCGGACACCATTCCGACGCCGCTTCTTGACAGAATGGAGCTAATACTCCTTTCGGGATACTCGGAAGAGGAAAAACTCTTTATAGCCAAAAAGCACTTAATTCCTAAACTCGTTCCCCTGCACGGTCTGAAACCTGAAGAGGTTGAATTTACCGATGAGGCTATTCTTGAGATAATAAGAGGATACACGAGGGAAGCGGGTGTAAGAAATCTTCAAAGGCAGATTTCCGCGGTTCTCAGGAAGCTTGCTGTAAAAAAACTCCAAGGAGAGAGCGGGCCATTCAAGATTGATAAAGAGCTCGTGAGAAAGCTTCTGGGTGTTCCGAGATACAGACCCGAAAGGGAGAAAAAGCCTCTTGTCGGTGTTGCAACGGGGCTGGCCTGGACCGAGGTGGGCGGGGAAATTATGTTCATAGAAGCTACGAAAATGAAAGGAAAGGGTTCACTTGTTCTTACGGGGTCTTTAGGGGATATTATGAAAGAAAGTGCACAGGCAGCCCTTTCCTTTATCCGTTCAAAAGCGGAGGAGTTCGGAATAGACCCGGACATATTCTCCCAGGTTGACGTTCACGTGCACGTTCCCGAAGGAGCTGTTCCGAAAGACGGTCCATCTGCGGGTGTGGCAATAGCTACGGCTCTTCTTTCCCTTTTTACGGATATACCTGTAAGAATGGACGTAGCGATGACGGGTGAGATAACACTCAGGGGAAGGGTTTTACCCGTCGGAGGCCTGAAGGAAAAGATACTTGCGGCGAAGAGGGCGGGAATTTACGAGATTATACTTCCCGCAAAGAACAAAGATGAAGTTCTTGAGGAACTTCCCGATTACGTTAGGGAAAAGATGACGCTCCACTTTGTTGAAAACTTAGAGGAGGTGTTTAAGATAGCACTGATAAGGGAACCGAAGCCCATTAAAGAGGCCTGAGCTCTATAAGAAAGATATCTCCCCTATTCTGTATCGCTAAGGTTCCCTTTCTTCCCGTTATTACAAATATTCTTCCTTCCGAATCTCTCACTAACGCCTGAACAGCCTCTTCAAACTTTCTCCCTTTGAGCTTTACCGCCTCAAAGATACCTTTCTTTTTCTCTATAATGCTCCAAAGCTCCCCCTGGGTGAACTTGGTAAATCCCACCACGGAAAAAATCGGAGAACTCTTATTTTTGGGGATAAGGGGAAGAACCTTTCCGAAAACTTCGGTAAAGGAAGGTCTTACGTAAAAGATATACTTGCTTCCATCCGCATAGCTGTATTCTTCGGGAAGTTCCACAATGGTATAAGATGAACCGAAACCTTCTTCCGAAAGAACCTCCTCCCCTTTGTAGTAAACCCTAAGTTTTCTTTCTCCGTCCACAAAAATGAGAAACTCATCAAGCGCAAGGGCACCGTCAATTCTGAAATCCTCGGGAAGACTTAATTTATCCGCTTTAACAAGCTTATCACCTTTTAATTCAAACCTGTAAACCTCACCCCAATAATCCCTTTCGTTGAACTCCTGTCCTACGAGAATTTTTTCTCCCCTCTTTATGAAGTAGCCGAATATGTAGGGAATGTCCTTCTCAACCAAGATAAAGGAATCTCCTATTGGCTTTAGCATAGCACTTGAAGCTCTTCCGTTTGTAACGATATTTACAAAGACGTGTTCCTTATAGCAAACCACACCTACAGGATACCCGGGAGGAAGGGCATAGGAAGTTATCTCTACAAAATCACTTTTGAGAACTTCATAAACCTTTATACCGCTCTCATAGAGGACTATAAGGTAATCCTTTTTACCTGAAAGCTTACATACATCTGCGGAAAGGGGTAAATAATCTAAGCTTCTTACGTATTTTGCCTTAACTATAAAATCCTCGGGATAGTATTCTTTTTCCTTTACGTAGGCTTTCCTTTCAATCGGGAAAAAGGCTACGGGTTTTCCGAGGTATGAAACTCCGTATCCGTTTTCAAGTTCCTTTACCAGATAAGTGCAGTTATCCCTTCCCTCTTTCAGATTTTTAACAACACTGCTGAGAGCGTAAAATCCTTCATCACCGCCCTCGTAACAAACGGTTCCTATCTCCAGCCTTACTTTATCCCCTTCTTTAATTCCCCTGTCTTCAAGAATTTTTGCAAAAGAGTAAGCCTCCTTTGGTTCCGTTATCTCAACTTTCCCCGTTTTCTTTTCCTCATACCCGAGAATTTTCTTCGTAATGGGGTGAATTATCGGCTCACCTTTTCTTATTACCTCAAATCTTTCCCCGGGAAACGCTTTTCCTTTTGGCAGGTCAAGGATTACAATATCTCCCTCCTTTTTTACTACATAACCCTCCCTCTGGAAAAACTTAAGAAGATTATCCGGAACTTGACCGAAGGACAAAGTTATCAATAGAAGGAAGAGGCTAAGCATAAACATTTTTTAACCTCTCTATATTTTCAATAATTTTATCTGTTATTTCCTTTGTTCCCACTTTTTTGCATCCCTCACTCCATATGTCGGGAGTTCTGTATCCTTGGTTTAGTGTTTCTTCTACCGCCTTTTCTATGAGGTCATGTGCTTTATCCATTCCGAATGAATATTTAAGCATCATAGCCGCGGAAAGTATTGTAGCTATAGGGTTTGCTATTCCTTTCCCCGCTATGTCCGGAGCAGAGCCGTGAACGGGTTCATAAAGGGCATACTTATCTCCCACACTTGCCGACGGAAGCATACCGAGGCTACCCACAACAACCCCCGCTTCGTCCGAAAGTATATCCCCGAAGATGTTTCCCGTGACTATAACGTCAAAGGTTGTGGGTCTTCTCACGAGCTGCATCGCACAGTTATCAACGTAAAGGTGTTCAAGTTCAACGTCAGGAAAGTTTTTCTTTTCCTCTTCTACTATCTCCCTCCATAGGGCGCTTACCTCAAGAACGTTCGCCTTATCAACGCTTGTTAGCTTTTTCCTTCTTTTTCTTGCTATTTCAAATCCTTTTCTCACAACCCTTCTTATTTCTTCCTCCGTATACTTCATCGTGTTTATCGCATATCTTTTCCCGTTTTCTTCGTATATACCCCTCGGCTCCCCGTAGTATATACCCGATGTGAGTTCCCTTATCACAAGCATATCTGTTCCCTTTACGACTTCTTCCTTCAAAGGAGATGCGTCCACGAGTGCATCCCATACCTTTGCAGGTCTTAGGTTTGCGTAAAGGTCAAGCTCTTTTCTTATCTTAAGAAGACCTTTCTCAGGTCTTTTGTCCGTCGGTAAGTTATCCCACTTCGGACCTCCAACCGCACCCAGAAGTATAGCATCGGATTCTTTGCAAAGTTCCAGTGTTTCATCGGGAAGGGGATTCCCCGTTTTATCTATTGCTATTCCGCCTATTAACCCCTCTCTGTATTCAAACGCAACACCGTATATCTCTGCTATCTTATCAAGAACTCTTATTGCCTGATCAACTATCTCAGGCCCTATACCGTCCCCTTTCAGAACTGCTATTTTGAATTTCTTCATAGGGAAGTATTTTAAACTAT